>NZ_JRKB01000051.1:0-27034 GCF_000800945.1 Plesiomonas sp. ZOR0011 | reverse complement strand
CCGGATTGACAAATCAGTGGCGCGCCAGTGGTGTCGCGACCCTCAAGGCCATTCGGCGAACAATTTTGGCCTGCTACCGCGATACCTTCGATCAGTAAATATTCACCAGTACGCAGTCGTCCGTTTGAGCTAATGTTCCCAGCTAGCACCTGCCCACCTGTATAAATATTTTTGTCTAAGTATGATCGTACCCATGTGCTGTCACTCATGTACCAGCCGCCGTTGTGCGTCGTATTACGCCAGCCCTGATTACCCTGCGTGATAAGCCAGCCTGAGTTTGTGCGAATATCTGAATTTGCAGTTACCGCACCACTGCTACTAACGTCACCACCTGCCGTAACACTGCCCTGTGATGCGATATTAACGCCACTAATATTCCCTTTTGAGTTGATAGAGCCAACATCAATATCCCCGGCTGATAGTGGGCCAGTAGCACTAATAGAGTTAACACCACGGATTGAGTTACCGCCGAGATCTAAATCAGTGTTCATTCTGTTCAATTCTGGCTTTCCCGGAACGGCTGAACGATACAGAAAATCGTTACTGCGCGATGCACCATCCGCGACAATAAGCGCACTCGCTAAATGCCCGTCTCCCACATTTGCCCCGCCGCCAAACGCGCTCAATGTCGTTTCCCACAAATTGAACGTTCCGATAGCTTTCCCTGCTTCGGTATAACCCCCTGCAGCACCTACGGCGCGACTAATAGAGACTAAATCACCAATCGGAATTTTTTGACCGCCCTCAGTCAGTAACAGCGCATCTAAAATTGTCTTACCGCCTAATGGGTAACTACGAATGACCATTTTATATTTCTGGGAAAATGGATTAAGCAAGACGCCCTGACCAATTGCATTGCCTGAATGACACGGAACATCACCACACTTAAACCAATCTTGATTTAGAAGCCCATTGCCGCGCAATTCATCAATGTTGATGACTCGCGGTAATGTTCCTGCTAGCAACTGTGCATAGTGCATTTCTACATATTTTGCTGCAGCTGTTTGAACCGATTTTTGATGTTGTGCAGCAATTTGAGTAACTTGTTGGTTCAAATAGAGATTGAAATAATTCAGCCCTTGAGGGATTAAAATAGCCAATATTGCAATAGTCACTAAAACTTCAATTAACGTGAACCCACGTTTCATCGTTTTCATTCATCAACCCTACCATTTATGGCTAATTGAGACTGATTTTTTTGAAGCTCATTCAGCGATGTTAAACGCCCCTCACCTATCGTGGCGCGACACTTATCATCAATCTCTAACATTTTGCATGAAAGCCTAAACGATCCACTAGTTAGTTGAATGAGCTGCTGATAAATAACAACTTTCAGCGCTTCTTTTATGCAGTTACGGTAGTAGCCTTCGCAGTACCCCATCAGCCTATCCACAACTCTAGGAATATCATCACCATGAATCGTAGAAAAAACCAAAGAGCCATTCATTGCCGCATTAATCACTTGATGCGCAGTTTCTTGATCTCGGATTTCACCGATTAAGAAGAAATTAGCGCCCGTTCTAAGTGCTAAACGTAATTGCTCTGCATATCCACCGTTGTCTTTGTGCGCATGTACTTGCACACAACGACCAATCTCAGTATCAGAAATAATGATTTCTGGCGGATCTTCAATTGCCATACCAACGCCGCCCAGCAAGTTTAACCGCTCTTGGAAAAACGTTGCTACTGTTGATGTTTTACCCGAGTTCATCGGCCCACCAACGAGCACTAATCCTGTCGATTTTTTATCTAGGATAAAGTTTCTAATTCGTGGTGATAAGCCAATAGAGTTAAAATCACGCGCCTTAGTCTGGCTTTTCTTTAAAACATAAACAAACGGTTCAGAGGGAATGGTTGTCACTCGGTAAAATGACTTACCAGATTTAACTCGAAATTCTGTAACAGATGAACTGTATTTTTCATCACACGCAGCTTTTAAAGCTAAAATGGAGTTTTTATCGACACCGGCTAACGATACCAGCACCTCTTTATTTTTAGCAAAAAAAGTACCATTTGCATCAATATACAAGTCAGTGAATATAACCTCTGATATGTCCATAAATCCCCAATCCTGTAAAAAGAGGAGGGCTATCTAGCCCTCCTTAGCCAACAAAAAATCAACCAATAACTACAAATGAGATTGTATTTTTATCTTGATTACATGCTGCCTCAGCTTGAGCGTTACTTACTGGGCCATTAAATGTGTTTGAGTTGATTTTTGTTGTGCTTGCGATGCCTGCCTTTGCTTGCATCGATACGGTACTGATACAAATCGCAGCTGGGATATTCGTCGTGCCAACTTCATAACCGAACCCCCCCGTAGTTGAAGTGTTCGTGTATTCGCCGCCAAAATCATTTTTAAGCGTGTCACCATCTTTTTTCATTGATGTTGGTATTTTTTCTCGCTTAATCAAAATAGGAATCAAGTTGACATTGGCTTTACCATCACCATAACCATTTCGGTCTTTAACCGATTTTGTTTCTGCAATAAGAGTCGTTATATGGCTATTCACAGTAGCTTCATTCGTACCGAAAAAAGCTTTAGTTATATCACCTGATGCAAGTGATAACAAAATCGCGGCAATAGCCATACCGACCAATATCTCAATCAACGTAAAGCCATTCTTTTTAATGGCGTGATACTTATTAATGTTTTGCATAATATCCTCATGAATAAAAATAGGATTAATCAAGAACGTATTGTTAATCCGTCAGTCATCCCATGTTGACCAAGGATAATCAACATGATTAACGCACCAATACCTATAATCCCTGAATAAAAGATTATGGTAGCCATCTTTTCTAAAAGGCTGATTGAGTCTTCCATCCAATCTTTGGAGAAGACATACATTGCATCAGATAACCCGCTTGATGACTTAGAAAGAAGAGAAATAAAGTGATATGCCTCTTTACTAGGAAATTCGTAACCAGACAAACGCAAGGATTCACCTAACCCCTTCCCTCTAGCCACATTATATATTGCCCCCTGTACACGATCTTTAAGCCAAGGAGTCGCAATCTTTTCTATCTCGCCAAGAGCATCATTCATGCTTATCCCTGCCTTAATCATTACTGAAAGGCTAAGCATAAACGAACAACCATTTAGTATTTTATACAAACTGTATGGCGGGTATCGGTCTGCGAAAATTCTTAGTTTTGCTAATCGTTTCGTCCACATTGGCAATGACACGAAGAACAGCGCATAAAGAGAAATCCCTCCAATACTGATTAGAAAAATGTAGTCATTAACAAAGTTAGACAGCGAGTAAAAAATATGAGATGACGTCGGCCACGAATCAGGAGGCGATACCAAAGAAAGCTTTGGTATCACATCAATTGCATACATCATCAAAATGCCAATCCCACAGAACGATAGAATTGCAGGATACAAAACGGCTTTTAGCAAAATCTTGGCAATTCTTTTCCTAACCTGTATCGAATAGATCAAGTCATCCAATACGGCAGGTAATGCTTCTTGACCAATTTTATCTGCTGCCTGCAGTATGAGAGCCTCATGCTCTGGTATCCACGGTCTAAAAAGCTCACCGATGCTGCGCGTCCCCTCTTCCATCTCAGATAGAATGCGCTCCATGATGATTGCCACCGGGTCTTTTAGTTTATGGTTATCGCTATTACTCCTTTTATATTTCCCATCAGAATAAACGCTTATCAGGTCTATAAGTATATCGTGCAGAGGAATACCGCTTTTCATTAACGCAGCGATAGCTCGATACACAGAGACTCGCTTGGATGCGTTAAACGCGAATCGAATGTTTAAATCATGGAACGATGTATATTTCATTCATCTGAACCCAACATGATTTCATCATCATCAAGTGCGATATGTAACTCTCGTTCAGAAATGAACGGATCAACAACCCCCTCATTAACCCGCTTTGTTAACATCGCACACTTAGAAACCCCGCCTTTAGAAATCCAGTATTCAAATGCTGCCGAACCACCTTTATCACGTAAAAGTGTCATTAATTTCTTGTCTGTTACCACAATCTCGGCAATGGCTGTTCGGCCAGTGAAACCAAAATGATTACACGCATCACAACCAGCCCCTTTAATGTAAACGCCGTCCCACTTGGTAAGCCGTTTAACTTTTGACAGTGCTGAACTATCATTGATTAAGTGCTCATTCCCTTTTAAGGGTAATTTGCACTTCGAGCAAAGCACCTTAGCTAATGACTGATTGATTAAACCAGATAGTACGGCAGGGTTAGCGATAGAGGGGGCATCACAACCCATATCACGTAACCGGTCAAAGACACTGAGTGCATCCGTAGTGTGAATTGTGCTCCAAACTTGGTGGCCTGTTCGTGCTGCACGAATGGCACCTGTTGCCGATTGCTCATCCCGTATCTCACCGGCCATAATAATATCTGGATCAAGGCGCATTATGCTTCGCATAGCTTCGGCCCAAGCAGCCGAAATTGCCTTGTCCATATCCTCATAGCCCGGCATATGACTAAGAACTGTCTGGACTGCACCTTCAATTTTAAATTCTGGCGGGTCTTCGATAGTAATGATATTCCGCTTCCCTTCGGTCATCTTTATTATCATGCGTAAAATCACAGCAATAGTTGTCGATTTGCCAGATCCCGTCGCACCAGAAAAAATGACCATCCCCCTACGATTTATCAATCGATTGATGTCAGCACATTGTTGCTCTGTATAACCCAGCGATTCGAGGGTTTGAGACACATTACCCTTATTATAAAAAAGGCGTAGAACAACAAAAACACCGTTGTCCGTCTTACGTTGAGAGTAACGCAGACCAAACAGCCCATAATCTTTAATAAACTCTTGTTTTATTCGGCCATCAGCAGATCCATCTGTTGAAAAGTAAGGCTTCCCATTTTCGGTCATAGTGTTATACATAGACCCTAAAATAGCCATGCCATACGAATCACTTTTCGTATCATCAACAACCAACATGTCGCCAAGAATACGATGCTTAATAATCGTTGAATTATCATCATCAACAATGATGTGCATATCGCTAGCTTCTTGCTCTGCCGCTTTTTTTATAAGCGCCAAAACATCTTCTTGCGTGTAACTCTGATATTTTTTCTCTGAACCTACTGAGTAAAGTTCTTGCAGCTTAGAAAATGATATTTCTGTTACATCAAAAACACTTTTAATTGCGTTCAACTCAAGCAAAAGCTGCGCATAACTTTGTACCGCGTGCTCTGTGAGTTTACCTTTTACACAATAAAATGTGCTATTGAAGAATCCGCACATTGTTCTCAGCTCTGCATCTAAAATATATGCAGGGCTAGATTCAACTGCAGATGATATTACTTTATCTTTCTCGCTCACTTACAGCCTCCAATTCACCGTAATTGGATAGTCGTTACCATCCCATCCGGCAACTGTAAACCGACCGATGAACGAGTAATGTTTTTAACAACACTCCCATCGGGCAACCGATCACCGATTTTTACTGATTGTGGGCGGCCATTAATCAGTAGTGATGCGGATAACCCGCGCCGACCACCATAAATTTCTGATAGCGAATACGTGGAAGAGAAAGTTTTAACATCAGCACTTTCACTACCGTTTGACCCGCCCAACTTTTTGTTTAGATCGGCTTGTTGCAACTTCAACGCTAGCTCTTCGTTTTTAGCCTTTAGATACTGAATACTTGATTGTGTCTTATCCAAATCACCGATAGTCGGTGTTGAATGAGAACAAAGTGGACTTAGCGATATTGCAACAATTAAGTACGCAGATAATTTATTTTTCATAAATAACCCCTTTAATTTCCCACGTTAGTTTTGATGTGTCTGGCGCAATTGAAACGGTTAAACCTTGCAATCTGACGCCGGAGAAATCTTCACTAGAAAACAATATAAGCGGTGAAATTTCTGTCTTTACTGACAACGAGTAAAATCGCCATGTTGGAGGGGGTAATGGATTACCATTTTCATCGTTATGTTCTTTGTGAATACCTAGTGTTATATCAGCGTCTACATTCAGACGTTGAAAGAATGATGTTAAATCATTCACTTTCTGTGATGCTGCGTCATCCCCTCCCGGTACAAAACCAGACACGGGTGAAACCACTGATAGTGAATTAAATCCTGTGACAATAACATTGCCGCCAAAGCTCGACCCGTTTTTAGGTGAGGTTAGCGCAGTCATAAAATCATTTATGGTTGCATTGCCCTGCCGAACGAATCGGGACTCTGTTTGCGCAGTCTCGACCACACAGTTAGCATCTGCTGACATCCAACCTTTAAGGCTAATTGGCGTGCTTGCTACACGCTGATAGCATGTAGTAAGCGCGGAAATAAAACTCGGCTGTTTAACCCAAGGAAGATCTAGATTTCCAACGCTCCGCTGCGTTTGCTCTTCGATCCGCTTTCTCTCTATTTCACGAAGTCTCGCAGCCTCTATACGCTCAGCCTCTTTGACAGCTTGGTATTCACTCCATCCATACCAGCAAGCCGCACCAACTAGACAAGCGATACCGATTAACGCTTGTTCTTTTTTACTTAAACCTAACGTGAGCGATTTAACGCGATACTCACGCTTTAGCGCCTCTGGTTTTAAAAAATCACTTAGAACCAGTGGCATATCACCTAAGTTAAATGAACTCGGTGAATAGATGTGTTTAAAGTCATCTGGTGAATAATGATTAAACAAGACATGTGCAGCTTCAGAGGCTTCTTCCGCCGTATCAAACAGCTTATCTGATAACGGGGCGATAGCCCCGTCCTTCACTGCAAGCAAATAGTATTTTTCAGGCTCAGAATCACTCGCGGGTATTTCAAAAACGCCAAAGAACGACCCTTTTATTTCGCCAGCGAGAACAGTAGCCAAAGAATAGAGCACTTTAGGATGATTTCGCCCACGTTTAACGTAACCCGCCTGCAATGTTCGCTCGGTTTTACGAATCGCGACAATATCCATACCATGCTTTTTACCGTAAGCTCGCGCTTCACGCATGTAGTGTAATGGACTATTCAGCGGAACCCATCGCAGGCCAGATGAAAAATAACCTCCATTAATTTGAACAATATTTTTATCTCGCTGGACTTGAACCGCCCCTGACTTAGCTTTCTTTAATCGTGGAATTTGTGGGATTTTCACAGGCATTACTCCAAATATGGGGTAATCACACTAACAAGCACGGTAACTTTATCTTTGTTTGACCACTCGCCGCCAAAAAGGAAGTTCCATGCAGAACCCGCACCTCTTGCATCGCCTGATTTTTGAGTTTGCACCACGCTGGAAATCATCTGTGATTCACCGGCTCTCAACTTTAAAATCTGGCTTAATCCGCGACCGCTCAAATCAGGGGTTTGCAACATCGAGTCCCCTGACTTAACAGTGCCAATTTCCAGCAGCTCTGTAAGTTTCAGGTTGTAGTACACCCACACATCCCTAGTATTAGGAACAATGCTCGGTAGTAATGTCATGTTAAAGCCGGTTGTCACAGTACCCGGCGTTAACGCCGTGGTAACGCCTACATCCGCCGTAGGTGTTGATTGTGATGATTGGAGGTATGCTTTTTGGTTATAGATTTCTACCGGCACAGGCTGCCAATTAGCGGTACTTAGCGTTCCTGTTTGCACCAAGCTAACTTTGCCTTGCTCCGATAATGCACGCACCATCAGCTTTGTGCCGTCAAAACGGCCACTATTCCAAGAGATAGTCCCTTGAGAACCACCAAAATCATTACCTTCTGAGATTAAACCGCCAGACCATTTATTCATCTGGTTGAACATCACGTTCATATCCAGAGCTAAATTATTTCCTTTATTTAAAGCTACGGAGTAAATCGCATACCCAAACTTAACTTGTTGCGATGTACTACTATTAACCTTAGCTAAATAGTCAGAGATATATCGCATTGATGTCGGGGTATCAGTAACCACAACCGTCCCCGTCGCAGGGGAGATGGAGAACTGACCAACATTCGGGCTAACGAGTTGCTTTAATGTTGATTCAACGTTTGCAATCAAATCATATTTAATTTGCTGCTGTATTGATTGAGTGCTTCCCCCTGACCCGCTGATGCCTCCGCCGTTATTATTGGCGACACCGCTACTACTTGAATTGTTTGTTTCTACATTTGACGAGCTATTAACTGTTGCGGCAATAGCTTCTAATGGGAACACTTGTTTATCTAAGTAATAGATTTCAATGCCGTTATCTGGATTGCTTCGCCAATAAAGCCCAATTCCAGATGTATATAAGTCAAGGAAGCCAGAGAGCTTACCATAATACTGAACAGTAAAATCACTCATACCACCGCTAGGTACACTTACCGGCTGAGACATCTGTGATGCTGGCATAGCCGGTACTGGTGATGACGGCAAATCGGGCAATATCGGCGCTGGTACATTTGACGGTAAAGATTGACTGGCTGCGCCGGTCATATCTCCGCGCGTATAACTCCATGCGTCTTGTGTCACACGGACAACCACACCACATTCTGCCGAAATTCGCTCAACAAACTGAGAAAGTGAAAGACTTTTCTTTGTTTGCGTAATATTGCAATTTAGCAGTGGGTTTTGTTGTTTTTTCTTTTCTAATATCGGCTGAGTTTGCACCCAGATTTTATTCGATATTTTAAATGACTCAGTTGGTTTATTTCGCGCTAGCGAATTTGCTGTTGCGGCATCCGTCTCGACGTCTTGCATCGTATCGTGAATACTTTTAATAGCACAGCCAGATAGCAGGTTTATAACACCCGCTAATAACAGGATTTTTTTCATGATTTTAAAACCGAATTATTTAGAGGTGATAACAATCAATCGCTGAGCTGGGATCGCTTCTGCATAAAGTGGCTTGTCAGCTTTTTGATACAATTCGATAGTTTTTTTGACGAGATTTAGGAACGTATCTTGAATGCGGAACTCAACTTGAATCGGATAATCAACTTGTGTATTCCAGACAACAACCCACCCCTCTTTGTTTGCCCACGCCGTCATGTTCTCTTGTAACGTGAATGTCGGGCTAGCAATCCAAATAGGCAGAGGTTTTACAATCGGCTTTGTGACTGTAGGAGTAGATGTCACGCTGATAGCCGGTGCAACAGGAACTGTCATACCCGTCGCCGATTTAAGCGATGTATCATTGTTCTTATTAACCTTGGATACCGTCGTCTTATCTGTGCTGTTTTTAACGACTGGCACAGGCTTTACAATCGGCTTACGACTTATTTCCGCGCGTTTATTCACGAAATCAAGCCGAGCATACACACCGTAATACTGCATAACGCCACCCAGCGTATAAATCCACGCTTGATCCGACTCCCATGACACCGGTTTTTCATTCAGATTGATGTCCGATGATACGGTATATTTCCAGTCATCCGGGATGATGTTATTCAACGCGACGGTTAATGTGGTATCAACGCCGTAAAATTTTACTTTCTGTGAAAAATCACCGGCCCCTGAATACGAGACATGCGATATATCCGGCTTTACCGTTGGGCTGGTTTGTCCGTGTGGCATCGACGAGCACGCCGATAGCAACAGTGAAATAAACACTGCTGCACCAATCTTTTTCCTTTGCATACAGCTCTCACATTAAAATTGAGGGGAGTCGTTATCGTCGTAATCTGTATCGAATGCCGCCATATCCAAAACAACGCTGGACTCCGGCTCAGGCTCCCGCTGCAACGCCTCAACCGGCAGAATTTCGTCTAGCCCATCGAGAGGACTATCAAACTGCGGCTCTGGTGCATCGGATGTAAACGAGATTAGCGGGATAACGCTAGACAGCTCACCACCGGCAATAGCCGTGTCGAGTTGCTTTTTGGTTGGGATACCTTTAATTGCAGCTAATGAGGGGGATACGCGCTTTAAACGGTCAATAAATACCGACTCTTTAAAGTAGTGGATCTTTTCGCAAAAAATCGGTTTTTGACCGCGCATCAGAATAATTTCATTCTTGAACGCCATTTCCCGCAACTCCTGCGGCAACATCAACGGTCGCTTAGTTTCGCTAACCGTGATCGTCTTTGGTTTACCCGGAACACGCTGTTCGCTTTGAATTTTGACTGTCACGTTACCTAAGAAACTAGATAGCGTGTCGGCATCCTCTTTTTCTGGCGTATAAAAAAGCTGGGCCTCGTGGTTGCCGATTAACGTTTTCGCCGTATCTGGGCCATAACCAACCGGCGGATGGGCAGAGATTTGCGCCGGGTTCTGTACAATCGTCACCAACTGCAGACCATAACCTGCAAAATAGTTATTGGCCTTACCGATGATTTCCGATTGTCCCATTGCGGTAAATTCATCCATCAGCAGCATACACTTGTATTTAAGTGCCGTATTTTGTTCGGGTAACTCCTTGGTATTCAGACTGATAAGGTGACTGAAAAACAGATTCAAAATACGCGCGGACACCGGAATGTAATCAGGCGTGATCCCGATATACACGGTCATTCTTTCTCGACGCAGCGCATTAAGATCAAAGTCATTGGCACTCGTTGCCGCATCAAAAACAGGATTAGTCCAGTCAATCAGTGGCGCTGAGAACGATGACAGAACGTTTTTCTGGCCCCGCTCCTTGTCTTCGGCCAAAAAGCTTTGTAATGCCATCACGCACGCATCCGGTAAGTCTTTACGACTTTCAAGGATTGCCGTCAGGTGTTCATCGAGCGGTTTACCACATCCCTGTCGCTGTCGGTTTATTTCACCGATAGTGAAAGGCAAGCTCGGCGTATATTTCACATATAACGCTAACCCCAAAAAAAGGTTTTGAGCCAATGCAGCAAAATATTTCGCTGTACTGTCACCGCTACTTGTTGGATAGATAATCTCGGCTATGGCGAGAATATCCGGCACACTCAAATGACCATCACGAACATAGCCGAGCGGGTTATAGCGGTGCGTTTTCCCATCTTCGGCATACGGGTTAAACAAGAATACTTTTTGACCTAACACTTTTTCCCGAAACAGGGAGGTAATCGAAAAGTTTTCTTGCTTAAAGTCTGTGACGACGCAACTTTGCCACCAACGCAATAAGTTAGGAATGATTACGCCGATACCTTTACCGCCTCGGCTGGGAGCCGCCAACAACACAAAGGCACTACCGACATAATACAAAAAGCGGCGTCCAACACGGCCTAACATAATGCCCTGACCATCATCCTGATTACCGGGCTTAGTCATACCTTGTTTTTGTATCTCGTCAAACGTGGCAAATCGTGCATCACCGTGTAATGACTTTGCTTTAGTTAACGCCGCAAGCACGATCATTACGGGAAATGACATTGCCGCACCAAATCCAATGAGTGCCGCAATATTTAATGAACGCTGATACAGTGGGTCTTGATGGTAATACAGCCAATGTGTACCAAATGTCAGTAAATTAACCTCTGTGAGATCCCCACCTTCCAACGTGAAATAAACATACCCCGCCAGATACAGCCCAAAACAGCATAAAATCGGAACAGCCAGCAATATACCGATAGCCTTCTTCATCCCTTGCCTGCCTTAAGCTCAGGTTTGAACCAGATTTCAGTAATATGTCGTCCAAGCGGCGATTCGGAATGCACATCGTTTGTGACATGCACGACAATATCAATCGTCTGAACTAAGAGCCGCATCAGCACCTCATAGGGCAATGCTTGCCCCCGTGGATTTTCCATTGCCATCATTGCCAGACGCTCAAATGTCATATCACAACTACCAGCGTGGCAACTGGTGATACTCCCCCCATGCCCGGAGGCGTTCACGTTAATAAAGTCGAACGTTTCCGCGCCTCGCAGCTCTGCCAGCATGATTCGGTCCGGCTTCATGCGTAGACAGCTTTTTAGCAACTTGGCCGATGTCACCGGATCATTCGGCTGTGCTTCGCTTGGGTAGAACAAATGCACGCGATTCGCGTGGTTAGGCAAGAAAAGCTCAGGCACGTCTTCAATGGTAATAATGCGTTGATGCTTCGGTACGCACTCCATTAATGCTTTCATAAACGTGGTTTTGCCGCTTCCGGTTCCCCCGGCAATCACGATGTTTTTTTCCAGTAACACCGCCAGCTCAAAGAACCGCTGCAAATCATCACCATCGAGCAAATCCAACAGCTTTTTATCTGCAGGAGACACCGAACCCGTTAACGGGCGAATATGGGAAAAATAACCATCGGTCTGATAATCATCTAGCGTGCGCACTGCTTTGCTGGGTTTACGGATCGTCAGGCTAATCGTATTGGCCTCACATGCCGGAGGCCGGACAAACTGCACTCGCTCACCGTCCGGCAATACCGCTGACAAAATCGGGGTAACGGCATCAATGTTGTTCTTTGTGTACGCAGCAACAGCAGTAGCCATCGATTCGAGATGCGCAAACGTCAGTCTGTCTACCGTGGCACACATCCAGCGGTTATTTGCTTCAAACCACACCTCACCGGGACGGTTAACGGCAATCTCGGTAATCGTTGGGTCTGATAACCACGTCAATAATGGCTCAAATAGCGCCCATACAGACGCATCCTCGCGTGGCGCGTCATTCATCATTGAGTTCATTGAGTGACCTGTAATTGATAGACGCGCGAAAAGTCGATGTCTCGCGCAATGAAGATCCCGATCCGTTCACCTTGGTTCTTGTAAAACGTCGGGGGAATGTTGATGGTATTTTTCAAGGCTTCTGCAGCCATGCTTTGCGCGGTATCTGACGAGCTATCAAAGTTGCTATTACCACTGTTTCCACCGCGATTAGCTGCATATGACGCTAAATCATCGACCAGTGATAACATCATGGCCCCGCCGAATCGCTGCCAGAAATGGGTATCAACATAACCCGGCACACCACCGCCACCGAGACTGTCTGTACCCGGTGATGCCAGATTGACAACCACGCCATGCGGCGTTTTTACCCGATCCCACAACACAAATAACCGCGCCTGTCCTTGGGTCAAATTGGAACGGTATTCGCCGGTCACTTCCGAGCCACGCTCTAGCAATAACGTTACGCCGTTGTCGCTGTATACATCGCGAGTTAGGGTACATTTAGTCATGCCAGGAACAGTGGAGTTCAAGCTGGTATTGAGGACACAATCAATGTATGCCCCTTTCGCCAGCAAATAATCTCGATTGAACAACCGCGCCGCAACTTGGCTTTCGGTCTGTGTAGATGAAAGCATTGAGCCTAATGAGCCAGCCGCAGCGCCGCCACTCCCCCCCATCAAACCGGAGGCTGCAGCTTGTGCCTGTACCTGTTGAGCATAGAGATCAAAAACCCCGCCGGATGTTGACGTTGACGCCGGCGTTTTAGGCACAATACCTAAGCTCTCCCCTTTGCCGTTTCCTCCCAACGACGAACCACTGCGATCCAGTACCACGCGACGAGTCACTTCGCCCGTGCCTTTTTTCCGACCACTAGGAGGTAGTGGCGGCGGCTCTGGCGTATCGTCGGTGGTGGTCGTTGATGTTGTTGTAGTGGCCGGTGTAGCGTTTTGCGCGGGGGGTGCAGGTGTAGACGGGGCGTAATGGAATGTTTTACCTGTCTGGTTACGGCTTCGTCCTGCCAAATCTTGGTTGTAAGTAGAAGTTGGCGGCGGCTCTTGCTCACGCGGTTTTTCTGGGGTCGATTGGTAGAAAAACCAGATAAGTAAACCGACCAACATTATTACAAATACGAGAAAACCAACCACTTTTCGCTTATCCGGCTTAGGGCGTGAAGCGTTTAACGCCACTATCGGATCTTGTTCATCTTCGCGTTCGTCGCTCACCTATTCACCTCCCATGACTTCACGAGTTACACCACGTAATGACGTACTGCTCGACGGCGTGACTGGCGCAGTATCAAAACCTCGATTTGTTACACCCACGACGGCATTGTTAAGCCGCAATACCCATTGCGGGGCTAAACGCTGCATAACCAACGTATTAGGCCGCTGTGGGTTAATATGGGTGTTAACCAAGGTTTCGCTACCATCCTCCGCAACAATAAAGACGGCGGGGATTTCGCCTTTTCCGGGGAATGTCAGATAAGTAAATGTGCCGTCGTCAAAGGCAGCAATCGGCGCTATCGCCCGTGATTTGCGTCCGACCTGCATGACATAGTTATTATTTTTCACCACTGGCGGTGCAGCTAATCGCCGCGCCAACGCCGCTTTTTGTGCCGCGACTCGCTGAGCCGTTTTTTGCTCTTGTGTCAGCTCTTTCGGGTAGTTAAACGTTAAACGAAATGTATTGCGCCGCTGCCCAGCTGCGCCCTCACCAAGCGTTAACAGAAACGTGTAATTTCGCTTGTTGGTGACAACAAACAAATTTGTACGCCAATCATGCGGTGTCGGCAGGACAGTGATCTCTTTCTCAACCTCGTTGCCCTCCATGTCTACCGTAGTTTCTTTCGCTTTTGCTGACCGGGCCTTTAAAAATAAATGGTTTCCGGTATTTTCAATTTCCCATCCATCAGCAAACCCCGTTTTCACCAACTCAATATTTTCGCCTTTATCAAAAATAACATGCGTCGCCATGCCGATCCCGGCAGTGATTTCTACGACATCATCATTTGCATAGGCGGTATGTTGAATATTGGTATCGCGTGGGGAATGGCGGGGAATATCGAGAGCATAGCTAGGTATACAATACGCCGAGAGTAACAGAGCGATGACTGTTTTTCTCATGGGGCATTCTCCGGGTCTACACGATAGCTGACCACTTCAAAACCCCACGGATTTTGTCTACGGTCTTCAACGGACAATGTTTCTTGCGGTTTATAGCGATAGCCCAAGGTCGCAATCCAAATTGTCTGCTGGCCTTTCCCATTGCTTTCACTGTCTTTAATCGTTTTTTCAAACCGCACAGTAGCAATTTTGCTTTCAGTATTTGTCACAATACTGAGGATCTTTACCGTGGCTTTAACACGTTTTCCCCACAGCGCATCGAGTGCCTGATCCCCTTCAAAAATGGCTTTATATTCATTTTGAACCGGCACAGACGAAAACCGTATTGTTGAGTCGTAATCTTGCTGGATTGTGTACCAGTCATAAACTTCACGCCAACGCACATAAGCGCCTATCCAGTATTCATCCAATGCCCGATTTGACGAAATCGCTTTGTTTCCATCTTTCAGCACCGTCAAAATTTCAGTTTGCCCACTGTTTTTATCAACAGAGAGAACAAACGGCTCATTTGATTTTAACGGCGTTAATCCGTATATAGCCCCCGCTAAGATCAGCACAAGACCTACCGAGGCCCCGCTAATCATCCATGCGCGCCGGTTAGAACTGGCGTACATAGCCGCTTTATGGGCCTCAAAATCCAGAGCCTCATCAGCGTTGTTGGGTTTGAGTCTCATTAATCACCTCGATTGCAGCATGACGATAATCCGGTTTTTTACCGGTTTGGGCCGTACACGCAGTGAGCAGACATGCGAATACCGCCGCAGTAAGCAGTTTCATGAACAGTCCTTGAAAAAATTAAGGTAGGAATACGATTACTCGTTATTTTGTGCGGCCAGCGCCGCTTTTTGCATAGCCTCGTTCTGTGCTTTCTTGAGGGCTTTTGCAACACGCACTTTTTCTTGATACACCGGAATCCAAGCATCTGGATCAGACCCGACTTCATTCACCGCTTCATCAAACAATGGCAATTCATCAGTACCCGCCGAAAGAATAGACAGTACATCATCCATACCCGGCATATCGAGAGAGCACAGTACCGATTGTCCGCCTTGCTTAATCAAGCACATTCGGCTGCCTTCATCGAGTTCTTTAAAGAGATCAAATTCGCAGTCGGTTAACCCCAACTGATCCACATACTCTTCCCGTGTTGCGTTCTTATTGGGTAAATACACGCCCGTTGGTGATTGCGTTTTCAACTCTGCACCTTGCCGAGAATCGAGCAATGACTTAGGCATTTGAGTACCAAACACCCCGAAACCGTTTTGCTTACGGATAGTGAGCTGTTTGTTTCCTACAAACTCAGAGAATGCTTCATCATTAACCCACTTCCATGCTTCATCCATGAAATAGGCAAAACGTCGCCCATCAATGACCTCTTCCATGCGATGCAACAGATACAGGCTTATTGGTGTGCGCACATTGTCGTTGTCTAAAAACGCTGTACCATCAATACCGATGTTGGGCGAGATATTGAAATCCAACCGATCCGTTGGGTTATCAAAAACCCAACCAAACTCACCGCCCACACACCACCGGTCTAAACGTAGCTTGATACTATTACGCTGCTCTTCGCGACTGGTTCCAACAGAAATGTTTTGATTTACCATCGACAGGCGTCGGATAGATTTATCCATACGCATGACAGTATCGACCGCTTTACTGATGGACAGCTCTTCAAACGGCTCAAGTTCTCTATTCGCCGGTCGAACTAACCACCGTACAAGCATTTTGAGAAACGTAATATTGTTAGTGGTCGGCTCCATTTGAAACGGATTAAACCCTGTCGGCTCGCCGTTATGAACACGAAAATAATGCCCACCCAGCGCCCGGATCAAGACTTCTACACCCCGGTCTTTATCAAAAAAGACGGTACTCAATGGTGTCAACGCTGTCCGATATTTTTGTAGCTGACAGTACAGCAACCCCATTAATACTGTTTTACCCGTACCCGTTCGGCCAAAAATCAGGGTATTACCGGCAACCTTTTTGCCGAAATTATTCTCACCAATGCGGGTATAGGCAAAATTAAAGAAGTACGGTTGTCCTGATAGAGTTTGCAAACGAGTGACAGCTGGCCCCCACGGATTACCATCCATCGAGCCAAATAAGAAATTATGAAACGGTGCTAGACTCGCAAAGTTGCGACTCGTTATACCGGCAATGCGTGGACGATAGCGCCAATTACCGGGTAGCTGAGCAAAAAACGTTGCATCCATTGCCACCGCGACGGGTACTGTCAGCAGTTCACAATCACTCAGAACTTTCATTGCATGAACACGGTTTGATTGTACCGTGTCCTTGTCTTTTCCCATCACCATCAGGGAAAAGTGATATTCCCCCATGCAGAACAATCCGTCTTTCAGATCGTTAATAGCCTTATGCAATGCCTCTATCTGGCGATATGCACCATCACCCGCATTCGTCAGCATTCGACCCCGCGCAGTGAGAAACGCCTCCCCCGGTTTTTTCGGCATCAAACTAAAACTTTGGGTGAGAATAAACGGATATGGCACATACAGCAGCCGATCTAATAAACCGTTGTGCGTTTCCAACGGATACTCTTTGATGTCCAACCCCGCCAGATGCCACGTACTCGACGCATTACTCAATGATAACGAATCCGTTTTATCATCAATCGTCACCCACGCATCACCGATAGCGTCACAGATCAGCCCATGAGGAACAGGAACCGGCGTCCACGCCCCAGACAGTAAAAAGTTGAGAAAAGTCAGCGCCTGTGAATAACGCCGTCCGTCGATCTCTTCAATCCCCAACGGAGGAAACGACGGCATATCTTCGCTGGGCGCATGGAAATGGTTTCGCACCTGCCCAGCAACAGTATCAAATGCACTTAACCGTGCTTTCAACGTGGCTTTCATCTTAGCCGGATCGGTATGTGCAACCCGTTTGAGTCGGCCCAAAATGCTTTCGTCTTGCTGCAGCACGGTGATATACAACTCATTGACCCACGCAGTATCACCTAATACAGCTTGATATTGCTGATTCACGTCGGCACAAAACGGAATACCAAACGTTGCAGGCAACGGGTGTTGAACTTCACGACGGACAACGTGAGTCCAAATACTCACGCGATCACCAGACAAACCTTTAAGCAAATTATTTAAGCGATTGTGCGCTATAGCTAATTCATCAACTGATTTTGTCTCGAACGCTAAACCGCCGACACGGAAAATACGCAATAACGCACCATCATGAGTAATTAGTGTGGTGTCGTCGATGTGTGATGAGTACGGGATAAAATCGGCTAGCGACGTAGCTTGATCACGGGCGACAGAAGACGGTAACGCCTGCATAAAAACTATCTCCGAGATTTAAAGGGCAAGGGACTGTAAACGGTAAGCCCGCCGTATACACGGCGGGTACGATCATGCTTACGACATAAAATGCGCAACCACAGCAAGCCAAACATACCGTCATCACGGTGAGTGATATAACGCATCACCCCGTAATTGATAGGCAAGAGAAGAAGTCCCCACAGCCCTACATCAAACAAATAATTAGCCCACAAACTTGCTAATAGAATTGTACCGCTAGCCCCCAATAAGGGTTTCACCGGTACAGACGCAAGCATTGCAGGCCGAGTACACGCTTTAAATAGGGGTTCAGACATAATAATTACGCTAACAAATACCGTGCAATTTCAGCAGCACCACCAATAAGCAAACCGCCAATAACAATTTTACCGACTTCCATCACTGTTGCATTCATCCAGACGAATTTATAACCAGCCCAAATGAGAGCGGCGGTGACTGCTCCAATGGATGCGCCCCGTAAAATGGCAATGATGTTTTCCATAAAGTTATTTACTTTATCTAGGCCACCTGACGCATATGCGATTTCAGGCAAGAAAAACGCAGCTACCACCGCCAATACAACGAACGTATATGACTGTGATTTAGCATTAAGGTTTAATTTCATAAGAGACTCTTATCATTGAATTGGTGATTAATGGGTGTGCGAATGCACACCGTCATTACCGCTACATCAACGGTAATGACGGTGCACACGGATAACGTTAATTACCAGTGCGATTAAAAGATAATGTCAGTAGATGTGGTGTAAAACTTGGGGAGTAGATAGCTAACTTGTAGGGAACTTTGTGATTTACTTATCTGTACGTTCTCTTTTGCTTCGGACTTCAAGTTTTGAATAGACCGTTTGTATCTAATATCTTTAGCTAATTTATAAAGCTCTCTCAACTCACGAACAGTGATAACATTGTCTTTAAGCGCATAATGAATTGCATCATTAAAGGTCTTATCTCTTAGTTCGTCACGGGTAGATATAAGGTTAGATAAATCTTCCTCTCCGACAGCTTTACTTTCAAACTCTTCTTGCGTTTGCGGTTTAAAGTCTTTCTTAAAGAGATCACTATTTAAAAGAATATTACCCACACAAAAAACAAAGAGCAAAAAAATAAGAAACCAAAGAAAACACACAAACGGCTCAGGAAGTTTTTTCACATCACCATTACTTTTCATTGTTTTTAACTATCCTTAGCAAGCCCTCTTCTGCTTGCTGCATTTTGATTTCTTTGTATAGCGATTTAAGATCAATGAACTCACCACGCTTAACCCCATCATCACGAAGAGCTGCAGTTATTGCGTTATCAAAAACAGGGCTATTCAATTCTTTAGCGTAACGAGCAAGCGTATCTAAATCCTCCACCGAAGCACTTAAAACAAAATTACTCCACCAGTAACAAAGGGCTGCCAACAAAACAAAAATCATGACAGCAATCAACTCACCAGTAAACCGCTCAATGAAATTTAAAAACTTAGTTAAGTTACTTTCCATTTCCGTATTTTCCTAAATGGTCAAATTCTTTCTTATTGCCTCGTGCTGGTCTACGAGTTCGCTTAACATCACTCAGTTTTTTTAGGTACTCTATAGAAAAATCAGCACAGCTCGCACTGTTTGTGGAGTCAATCGGATAACGAGAACGGATACTTTCGTCAAAAGCGAAAGGTAGGAAGGAATTATACAAAGCACTCTCCTTGTACAGACCGCTATTGCCCAAGCAATAGCTTAAACAAATCAAAATCAGTCATGTGTAACAGAGACGGGGAGAGTTCGTTTCGCTTGCGGACAAGCTTAAGAATGGTCTTACATTCAAAATCAAACTCTTTCATGATTACCAGAGCAGCTCGATGCCGCTCTTCATTCCCCAAACTAGACTCTGCAAGCTGCAGTCCTTTCAATGCAGAAGTAAATCGCTTAGTGGCCTCCGGCCCATGAATAACCAAGACTAAGAAATGCAGCTCTTCCATTAACATGCTTAAATATCCACGCCAACATATGGTTAGATTATCGTAGCTCGCGAGAAAACTCTAAGGACTCAGAGGTATTAGTTAACTCAGAGATAGAAGTTAAAACAACGGAATCGCACGCACTAATGCCGAAGCTTTCAACCCGACCATCACTAAGACCTACCTGAACAAACAAATTATTATTGTCAGGAAAATAACTTGTCGTATATACCATAGAGAAATCATTAACCTGAACAGGTGTAAGTGAGTCTGAAATTGGTGATGAATGAACAAACAATACCTTTCCGGTTTTATTGTTTTTCAACTTAATAACAATAAACTCTTTAGCATTAGTATTCCCTCCTTTCTTTTGGCAATCGAGGGTAGTCGTTACATTAGTATGTTTAGTTGTGGTACTGCATCCAGAAACAACAAATGCCGCCAACAAGACGGATGTAGCGATAAGTGATTTTTTCATTGTTAAATCTATTGGTTATCGTCTAAAAATGATTTTGTATACGCAGCTATCGAAGGTAATTGCTTATAAAAAATCGATTATTTTTTCTTCTTTTTTTCTTCTTCTTGCTTAGGTGGGAAAAAATCAATGCGGCCAAACACATCCGCTTGCATAACAGCACGCTCAGCTTTTGTTCGACGTTTTTTCCTCATAGTCTCAAGTTTAGATTGAGCTAAGATGGATTTTTTATGCCGAACTACACACATTGGCATTGATACACCTCCTTGTTTAGAGAAATATGACTACTGCACTCACAGGTAGAGTGATCAATAAATGCACAAGTCATATCTCGCAATTAAGATCATTTCTGTGGGCTTTTTACACATAGGCGCGACACGATGCCCTATCGTTCGTCCAGCAAACATTCCTCCATAGTGCTGGCTAGCGTCGCTAATCGATTTTTAAAGAGCAGGAAACTTATTCTTTTTCTGTTGCTGACCCGATCTTAGTTATCGTGTCAAATCTTAATAGATGATCTTTTAACCTCATGAATGCTTCTTTCCGCTTTGAGCGGCCCGATAATTCGATTGATTTTTCCAGTAGCTCTTTAAGTTCAGGATCTAATTCAATCGTTACGTAAGTTTTTTTACTTTTCATGCTGTTTTTTTTAAAAAAATGGAAGGTAATTATAAACTTAAGATCTAAATGCAAAAAGGTTGCCTTTTTGCTTTAAAAGGCAACCTTGATTGATTGGGGGATGATGTTAATTAACGCATTTTTATAGTGATTAAGAGAATGTCTAAGAGCACTGATTGCCGTAAGCAAGAAAGGTTTACTATCCCCATTTTTTTTATAGACGCATGGAGATGTTTATCTACGCCCTGCCGAGATATACCTATTTGCTGGCCTATCTGGGCTGACGTCATGCCCTTTGCATACAGATATGTACATGTTGCTTGAGCTTGTGTAAGGGATGGAAAGCATTTGTGAAATGCTGAATTTAGACTATCATTATGCATAGCCTTAACCTCCTAAAAGTCGTTTATCATGCTAGGGGGTGTGGTTAGCAATGAGAGCGAGTGTGGCGCTCTGCTCTCATTGTGCTTTGTGTTATTTTATTGAGTTAATCTTATCAGTGTTGTGAATCCAGCCTTTCCTGATTGTGGCATTGCCTTGGTATTAATGTAATAAATTCCTCTCCTCATTGTTCTAGCAATAATCTTTTTTGCTTCCAATTCGATCAGCCCTTTTTGAAATGTTCGGATTGTCATCTGAACAGCATTTGAGCTTTGCATAAACTCTTCTAGCGATAAGCGGTCAAGTGCCATTGTGTCTGGCGTTTGAGGTTGGTTTTTTTGCAAAAGCCAGATTAATACCATCAATGCTTTACGCCCAGAAGGAGCAAGTTGCAGCATATTGCTCATATGCTTTGTTGATTCGGTTATAAAATCTTCTTCACTGAGCTGTAAGCTGCTTATCAGGTTGGTTCCCATTTCTTCGTTATTAGCGATATGAAGATTACAACCTAGAGCTGTATTGGTGCTGGATAAGAACGGGTTGTCTTTGTGTCGAATGATAGACATAAGTGAGCCTTTATCCATGATGTAAAATGAGTAAATTAAGATTCGTTTTGATATAAAAAAGATACATGAAGTGAAGAAAATAGGCAAAAAAAAGACGTGAGTTGTGTTTTTTAAACCGTAATAAATTGCGGTTTAATGTTTTTTCTCTTTTAAAACATGATGTTGCGTGCGGTCTTGAAGTGGTAGTGAGAGATGTGCTACCCTTTCAGGGTTTCTTGTATTCTTTGCGGATAGGACACCCCGGTAAGAGTGTCTATCGAGGATGGGGAAAAAGTTCTCTTCCTTGAAATGCAAAAACCCCCCGAAATCTTGAGTCAACTTGGCGGAAGAGTCAGATATTCAGGGGGTTCAACACGCAGGCTTGGCCTAAAAGGAATTATAGCAAATGCGCAACTCTATTCAACCTTTTGTTACCGCCATAAGTGCTGGGCGGTGTGCTTAACGAGTCTTCATTACGTTATGCTGCCGACACTGAGAGCGGCGACTTATCTAGTAAAATTCATCGTCATCATACTCCTACTTTCTCTGGGACTGTTCCGCGTTGTGTCGCGGCTAAACGCTTTGCTGCTGCGTTAAAAGTGCATTCATGGAATCGCAATCGAGCTTTAGTTCGCCAGAGACAAGATTCTGGCCGTCGGATCGCTATTCGCTCTGAGCGTCGTCAGACGTTGGATGCGCTAGCTATGGCATTGATTGCATATTGTGATTACAGCCCGGAAAGTGATTATCTTTTTGAAGTATTTGCCAGTGTGGAGCAGTTAGCTTCGGTTACTGGGCAGCGGCATTTATGTGACAGTGGCCGAGTAACTTACGATCCAACATTGAACGCGCTTAAACAGCTTGCTGATGCGCAATTGATCATTGTTCAGCACGGCCATGATCCCGATACTCGCCAGCAAAAAGCTATGCGGATCTGGTTGCGCCCCGAGTTTTTCCAATCAATCGGTTTTACGCTACTCGAAGTACGTCAGATGTTACGTAATTTCCGTAAATACATGGAGCGTACAGGTTACCGTGAGACGGCGAAGTCACGCTATGCTGAGCATGTTATGCGTATTGCTCGTTCTAACGTGGCGAGTATTGATGATCGCCATGCGTTGAAAGCTCTGTTGAAGAAATTGAAGTATTTAGTGTTGGGTGATGCTGAAAAAGAGGCTGAGAAGCGTCACATTGAGCAAGCGACCAAGCAAAAGCTGGCTGCTACACGTAAAACTCAACAAGAAGATGACCCATTGCGTGAACTGCGTGCTCGTTGGCAAGCTGTCGCGGCTACGGGTACGGTTTCCAACACGGTCATTGAAATGGCTGTTTTAAAAGAGCATCCAGACGTACAGAATCATTCGATTCAGTTCTACACGCTCTGTTTAGCGAGAAAATCAGGCTAATCCCTATCTATCTTTTTCTATCAGCTTAATTGCTGAGGTTTTCGTACATCTCTACCCTAAATGCCCCTTGCTTTTGGCTGCTTCCAGCTTTGTTGTCTAGATGGAGTAACGAGTTTTTTGCTAGGTTTAGGTGGCCAGCTACTGATCCGTATATTTATTGAGCGGTTAAATTCGATCTATTTCCTTTGAATATCGTTAAATTCGTTCTTAACTCCTGAACATAAAGCCCTTTAATAAAAAGGGGGTAGCCAACTCAAAACGGCTACGCCCCGTTTTTCTTGGCTCACATAAATAATCGCTACGCGATATTGAGTACCTCCCATCGTTTACGATGGGCCCCAATCTACTCTCCGACAAAAACAACAGAAAACATCAACAACCCATTGCTAAAAATCACGGCACAACCCCATCGCTCAACCGCGCAATAAGCATCACAAAAACATCACGTACTGTGAGATTCAAAAAAGCGCTCAGCAGGAGGCGGGGTAATTTTGCCGCTCTGCGCGTATGCTGTTTTACGGCGTATCAGCTATTGTGGTCACGATTAATCATCCAGCGCGCCTTACATGCCCTGTTACACAGGGCATTACCCACAAACCTTCTATTGCGTATTTAAGCTCTTACAAAGGAACATAGTTGCTCTTACAAGCAATAGTCTCCCTATAACCTTGTGATATATACGTATAAATCAGTGTCTAACTATGACTTTCTGGTTTTCTAACAACGGAACACAAGGTATACTCTACACAACTACACAACCACACAACTACACAACTACACAACTACACAAGAGAGGGAGTATGCCCATAATCTCAGTAACGCAACGCAAGGGCGGATGCGGAAAATCAAATCTAGTTGTTCATCTTTGGGGTGCGTTAAAAGCTAAAAATCCAGAGGCAAAAGTATTAGTTGTTGATTCAGATCCTCAAGGAAGTGTTACCGAGTTCTTTGAGGAGCGAAAAAATATTGGCCTTCCGTGTCCAGCCTTGAGCCATCAAGTAAGGAATTTAAAGCATCAAGAAAAACATTTTGATTACATTATTGTGGATGTAGCGGGACGAGACTCTAAAGAAGCCGTTTCCGTATTGAGGGAGAGTGATTTAACAATAGTTCCTGTCAAACCATCATCTTTTGATCTCAATGCGTTAGGGTATTGGTTGGGAAGAATTGAGGCAGAAAAAGAAGAAAATACAGCATTAAAAACACTGGTCGTCATTAATTCTGCGCATACAAACCCAATGAGTCATGAATTAAAAGATACAAAACGAGCTTTACTATCTGTTGAATCAATAGCAACTGTTTCAAAAACAGTGATACACGAAAGAATTGCATATCGCACATCCATTGCAAACAATAAAACTATTCACGAGTGGAATGATTCCAAAGCTAAAGGAGAAGTCAGTTGTTTGCTGAAAGAGATTATAGAGTTGAGTGGTGAAAAATGAAGGATATTACTATAAGACGAGTTGATAAGGGTGTTGTTGATGGCGACAAAAAACACAATTTCAAGAGAGTTCAACTTTCTTTCGACGAGCCAACAAACTTTTCATTAAACAAGATTTGTTTAGGAGTTGTAGAAGAAGGCAATAGACCTCTGGATAGATCCAAAATGGTTAGAGCGCTGATTCGATATGCGGATAGCCTCTCACTATTGGAAATTAAAGCTTTACTGAAGCAGTTTGGCGATTAATATACACAACTACACAACTACACAACTACACAACTACACAAGCAGAATTGTATATATAAAAACCCCAGCAACCTACCACAGTCCTCTGGGGTTTTAAGCGTACCATTCATAGGATAGTACAAAATGAACAATACCTTTTTAAAAGCGGCTTGCCTAGCCCTTTCCCTTGCTGTTGCTGCCCTCTCCGGCTGGCTGACTGTCTCTTTCATGTTTTCAATCGGTCAAGCTGTTGGTGCGCCGTTTACAACTGCAGCGATCGGTGGGATTCTTGATCTGACTAAGTGCCTCTCTCCGGCATTCGTCATTTTGTTCCTGGCTAAACGTCGCTATGCATCATTCCTGTTTGCGTTGTTGCTGAGTCTTTCGTTAAGCCTGGTCTCTTTTGCCGCATCTGTTGCTTCGCTTGAATCCGGTATTGTTGCTAGTCAGCAGAACTCCGCAGCGCATCAACGTATTGCACAGCAAATCGAGCTTTATACCGTTCAAGTTAATGAGCTGCGTAATCTGGCCGCTTTACAGCAAAGCGCCAAGCAGGTGACTAAATCGCAAAGTACCCTTTCTCAAGCAAATGTCCTGCTGAGTAAAATTGATTCATTGTCAGCACAGCAAGCTAGCACTAACACTGAAACAACCGTTGATCGCTACGGCATGTTCATTTCATATATTGCTGCAGCAGCTTTGGAGCTAACAAGTTGGCTGCTTGTCTTGGTTGCATCTACGCTACGACACACTCAAGCACACTTGAACACAGTCGAAATAAATCAGTGTGACGAGGGAGCGTGCAGCCCTGAAACCGTGTTAATACCAGTTAGCACGGGGAATATTAACGACACACTCAATGCACACTCAGACACACCGGCTATGAATGACTGTGTGTTTGAAAAAGCTGACTGTGTTGATATTGCTGACTGTGTTGAGCTTGATAAATGTACAGAGCAACTATGCCTTGAGATTAAGCAAGCGATACTGAGTCAAGCGGTAAAGCCAAGCCATCGCGGCATTACCGCCGCTTTTGGTTCGGTTGGCCGTGATGTGATTAATCATGTTTTGACTGAGTTAAGCAATACAGGTTTATTGCGTCCATATCGTAACGGATACGCTTTAGCGATTTGATTTTTAAAGGAGTTATATTTTCATGATACTTGCACGCCTTTGTGAGTTTATGACGCTATCGCGTCTTTATATTTTGTTTGTGGTTAGTCTAGTGGGTTATGGGGCAGCGGTTCTCTTTTATGACGAGGCATCAGTAGAGCACTTGGAGGAGTTAGCCCATAGTGCTGATTCGCTGAAAAATCCGGCCTTTAATCAAGCATTGCGTGATTCATTTTCTGACGGCGACGGTAAAGTTACGAATTTTGAGTACTTCAAGTTGAGTGCAATGGCTTATCGTTTAGAATCTGAAATGAAAAAAGAACAAGCTGAAACGACGTTAAATAAAATTGTAGATACAGAAAAGTAATCAATAATTGCCTCTTATTCTGGTTCGTTTTGCTGTGATATAATAAATCGTGTTTTTAATTTAATTATTACTGGAGACATTTTCACATGGAAAATAGCGAAATCATCAAGACTCTGACCAATATCCGTTCTTTGCGTGTTTTTGCGCGTGAGGTTGAGTTCTCCGCTCTCGAAGATATGTTGACTAAGCTTTCTGCTGTTGTAGAAGAGCGACGCGAATCTGTCGAAGCTGAAAAAGCGGCAAATGCTGAAAAAGCGGCAAAGCTGGAAGCGTACAAAAAAATGCTGGCCGAGGATGGTATCTCGCTAGATGATTTACTATCTACTGAGGTGGCACAACCAAAAGCTAAGAAAACTCGTCAGCCACGCGCACCAAAATACGAGTACCGAGATGATAACGGCAATATGAAGACATGGACAGGGCAGGGACGTATGCCTGCACCAATTGCGAAAGCGGTCGAGGAAGGTGCAACGCTGGAAAGCTTCTTGATTAATCCTTTAGTCTAATGTAGTTAAGCTGACCTTTCCCCCAAAATTAAGACCATGACATTGATGAGATTTCCAATACACTGAGGTTAATGGAGGTCTCAAAA
>NZ_JRKB01000050.1:0-29500 GCF_000800945.1 Plesiomonas sp. ZOR0011 | reverse complement strand
GTGCATATCGTGCATATCGTGCATATCGTGCATATCGTGCATATCGTGCATATCGTGCATATCGTGCATATCGTGCGCAGTGTGTTCGTCCGCTGGCGCGTTTGCCATCCCCGGCATGGTATGAGAATGCGCCATGGCATGCGCGCCCTTCGAAACGGCGTTGGCACGACCAAACCAGAAATAGGCGATTAATCCCAATAGGCCGAAATACAAGGCGTTAATGGGCCACGCAATCGTCATGATCGACATCGCTTGCGGATGATGTCGAATATCCCAATAAATAATGACGGCACTCACCAAGGCACTGAGCAGCCAAAACCAAGCCAGCGTCTGTAACCATGCGGGAAATAACATACAGCAACTCCTTGTGCGCATCGGCCCCGTAATAACTCTAGTCAAGCACGCTTGAATAAGAGACGACCAAAATAGCAAACGGCGTCATGCACGATAAATGAACAGTGAGTAAAACGGTAACACAGCAGGATGTTGCAAACGGCAAGAATGCGTTTCAGTGCGCGAAAGCGCAATACCCAATGAGGCAGAGGTAAGGATAGCGATAAAATAACCACAGGCCGGTAAAACCGGCCTGTGGTTATTCAGATTATCGTCCTATAGAGCGTAGCGCTTAATACATAGCGCTAAAAAACAGCACGAAGCAGATGGCGTGAGATGCTATACACCGCTTACACCTTTGGAGCAAAGCGCTGAGCGGTCACTTGCACCACTTCGGCGACCACGCGGCTGGCGGCTTGCAGTGAGTCCACCGGCAGGTATTCGTAGATGGAGTGGAAGTTATGCGCACCGGTGAAGATATTCGGGCATGGCAGACCATTTTGCGACAACACGGCGCCATCATAGCCGCCGCGCATTGGGATCACTTTCGGCTCGATACCCTGATTGCGATAGGCTTGCTTCACGATCTCAATCGGATAGGCGGAATCGCCCTGCAGACTATTGAAAACGTTAGCGTAACGGTCAGCCAGCTTGCACTGCACACTGCCTTCGCCCCACAATCCTTCACAGCTTTCGCTCAGCTGACGCAAAAACTGCATGCGCTTCTCATAGCCTTGCTGCGTGAAATCACGCACATCCATCTTCAGCACGGTGCGCGCGCTGTTGCCCTGCATCGTCTTGACCCAGTAGTAACCTTCACGCCCTTCGGTGTACTCCGGCGCTTCGCCGCCCGGCAGCATGGCGATAAATTTATGCGCCATCAGCAGGGAGTTTTTCAACTTGCCCTTGGCTGACATCGGGTGCGCCGATTGACCGGTGAACACGATTTCCACATCGCCGGCGTTCCAGTTCTCATACACCAGCTCGCCAATGCCGCAGCAATCCAGCGTATAGGCAAAGTCCGCGCCGAAATTAGCCACATCAAACGCTTTGGCGCCGCGCAGCCCCTGCTCTTCATCCGGCACAAAGCCCACTTTCACCGTGCCATGTGGGATATCAGGGTTGGCTTGCAAGAATTGCAACGCATCCATAATCGCGGCTAACGCGGCTTTATCATCGGCGCCCAGCAAACTGGTGCCGTCGGTGACGATAATGTCCTGACCTTGGTAGTTGGCCAGCTCAGGAAACTCCGATTGGCGCAAATGGATATCCAGCTCGGCATTGAGGCAGATATCGCCGCCTTGATAGTTCACCACCTGCGCGTGGGTATCAGTATTGAGCTCGGCGCTGGTATCTAAGTGACCGAAGAAAGCCACGGTCGGCAATGGGTATGCCACATTGCTCGGTAAGGTAGCCGTCACAATGGCGGTATCGCGCACCACCACATCAATCAAGCCCAGCGCTTCAAGCTCAGCGCCCAGCTTTTTGGCCAGCACCAACTGATTAGGGGACGACGGCATGATCCCCGCGGCGCCGTTTTCACGGTTGGTGGTGGTGTTAATCTCGGTATAGGCAATAAATCGGTCAACAATATTCATCATCACATCCATCCCGACGACAATAAATTCGGTTATTATTCTGCTTACGGCCGTCTGAACGCGGCCACCGGCGCACAGCATGCGGATAAGCGACGCACTTTTCAGTAAGTCCGCGTCTGTTTTGTGATGTCACAAAGCGTTGTGACACAGATGCAACCAGTTTGCTGCCGACCTGTTTTACCGTGACCGGCCTCCCCATTCACGCCGGTGCATATTCCGATCAACTGAACATTTTTGAGAGAACCATGACCGAACTGGGCACCCTGTTTCCTGCCTGTCGCACCCTGCTGGGTGTTCCTGAATTTGATGCGCTGTGCCAGACACATGCCCTCACGGCCAAGCCAGCCGCGAGCGCTGCGGCGCAGCTGATCGCACTATTACAACAGCAAGAAGCAGACAGCCCATGGCTGGCCGACTTGGCCGAATTGGAGTGGGCCATTGAGCAGGCGGTGCAAGCCACGCCGAGCCCCGCGTTTGATTTGGCCGCGTTGCAGGCGTTATCCGCCGATGAGTACGCTGATTTGGTCTTCACGCCTACGCCGGGCATGAGCCTGATCCAGTCCGACTTTGCGGTGTTGGCGTTGTATCAGCAGGTGTTGGCCCCGCAGGAAGGGAGTGTGCTCGAGCTTGAGCAGCCGTGTCAGTTGGCCGTGGTTCCACGTAACGGACAAGCGGCGCTGTTGCCGTTGGATGATTTTGCCTTTGTCTTACTGGCTCACTTTGAGCAGGGTGGCACCTTAGGCCAAGTACAAGCGATGGATCCGAGCCAGCTGCTGCCGGCCCTGATTGAACAAGGCCTGCTGTGCGGTTTTACGCTAGCGCGTTAACTGCCGAGAAGAGAGACAAGACTAGCTGAATCGGTAGGCCAAATCGGTAGGCCGAATCAATAGGAAAGTCGGGAAAATAGCGCGGGGCTGGTTATAACCAGCCCTTGCGTTTGAAGTACAGGTACGGCGCTAAACCGGCCAAAATCATCAAGATCAAGGCATACGGATAGCCGAGCTCCCAATGCAGCTCAGGCATAAACTCAAAGTTCATCCCGTAGCTGGACGCCACCAGTGTTGGCGGCAGGAACACCACGGAGACCACCGAGAAGATCTTGATGATCCGGTTTTGTTCGATGTTGATGAAACCCATCGCCGCATCCATCAGGAAGTTCACTTTCTGGAACAGCGATTCATTGTGCGGCTGCAAAGACTCGATATCGCGCAGCACCTCACGTGCCTGCTCCAGCTCATTTGCTGGCAGACGGGCTTTGCGCACCAAAAAGCTCAAGGCGCGCTGGGTATCCATCAGACACAAACGCACTTTCCAACCGGCATCTTCTTGCTCCGCCAGATTGGACAACGCCTCATCGAAATCATCACCCTGCTTGCCTTCCAAGATCACCTTACCGATGGTCTCCAGCTCGCTATAAATGTTCTCAATAACATCGGCCAGCTGCTCGATTTTGGTTTCGAACAAGTCCAGCAGTAACTCATAGGCATTGCCTTCTTGCAGACGCTGAGTCCGCGCCCGCATCCGATACAAACGAAACGCCGGCAGCTCACGCTCACGCAAGGTGAACAAACGCCCATCACGGATGGTAAACGCCACCGTGGCGTTGCTGGCATAATCTTCGTTGTCTTCGTAATAAAAGAAGGAGTGAATGTGCAGGCCATCTTCGTCTTCGAAGAAACGCGCACTGGCCTCAATGTCTTCCAACTCAGGACGGGTCGCCAACCCTTGTCCCAGTTCATGTTGTACCCGATCCCGCTCTTCTTCGTCTGGCTCGATCAAGTCAACCCACAGTGCTGAGGTGAGTTTATCCTGCTCGTCCAATTCCAGACGCTGTAAACGGCAATCGTCAAGTTTAAATGCGCTCAGCATGTGTCATACCTCCCCTTGCGGTTACGATATGAACAACGCTTTGAAGCACTGCCAGAAGCACGCAGCTTCCACCAATTCAAAACTGGTGCAATGAGATTTAATCAGATGCAGCGGACTTCAGGTAATGATGACGCGGTGCTTGCTGACAGCCAAACTCTGTCAACTCACACGCAGGAGAGGACAGGTTAACGGGCAAAAATCTCATTCCAGCATCGACTGGGTGTGTCCAAGGCGGTGTCCTCTCAAATGATAGTGCGCGAATGTTACGCCTGACAGGAAAAGACTGTCAACCGCGCAACCGGTCTGTAACGGATAAATTTTGTCCGCTCAGCGGTACAGGATGGCCGTTATCTCAGACAGTTGAGTAAAATAAGCCGTTTTTTTGCGCTTTCTGGGTAAAATCACGCCATTAAGGGCGAAAAATAGCGCCATGCTGTCAACATGCTCACCGGCTAACTCTCGGTTTACACCCCCAAACCACAGCTTGGCGGACGACCATGACACACGGATGACAGGCTTCGCAATGGCGCTGACCGCGCACCATTGCGAAGTGTTATAGCAAATGAAGTGTTGTAGCGGATTCCGCCCACAAAGGCAGTCGTTAGAGCGGACTCAAATTGGCGAACGCCACCACCAGCCACTTGATGCCCGCGCCATTAAAGGCCACTTGCACCCGCGCATGCTCACCGCTGCCTTCGGTATTGATGATGGTACCTTCACCGAACTTGGCATGCTGCACCCGCTGACCGAGGGAAAAGCCGCTGTCATTGCTGCGCATCGCCGCCGGTGCGCTGCTAAAACGTGTTTGCGTAACCGGACGCGACACCGTGGCGCGCAAGCGCACCTCTTCCACACACTCATCCGGCAGCTCTTTGAGAAAGCGCGATGGACGATGATATTGCTCTTTGCCGTACACCCGCCGCGACTCGGCATAGGTTAAGGTCAGCTTTTGCATGGCGCGAGTCACGCCGACATAGGCCAGACGGCGCTCCTCCTCCAGTCGTCCGCTCTCTTCGGCGGACATTTGGCTCGGGAACATGCCCTCTTCCATACCAACAATGAAGACCTGCAAGAACTCCAAGCCTTTGGCCGAGTGCAGAGTCATCAGCTGCACCGCATCGTCGTAGGCATCGGCTTGCCCTTCGCCAGCTTCCAGCGCCGCATGGGTCAAGAAGGCCTGCAGCGGCGTCATTTCGTCGGCCTCTTCTGGCACTTCGAACTGACGGGTGGCGGTCACCAATTCTTCCAAGTTTTCGATGCGCGCCTGACCTTTTTCGCCTTTTTCCTGCTCGTACATCTGCCACAGCCCAGAGTGTCGGATCACATGATCCGTCTGGCGATGCAAGTCCATCTCCCAGGTTTCACTTTCCAGCGCGCGGATCAGCTCGGTAAAGCGCAGCAATGCGCCAGCCGCACGACCGGCCAACACATTTTCGCGCAGCAGGTATTCTGCCGCCTGCCACAGGGTCTGCTGCTGATCGCGCGCCGCTTGGCGTACTAAATCCAGCGTGCGATCGCCAATGCCACGGGCTGGGGTGTTGATCACCCGCTCAAACGCCGCATCATCATTACGGTTGGCGATCAAGCGCAGATAGGCCAGCGCATCTTTGATCTCTTGACGTTCAAAAAAGCGCATCCCGCCATAAATGCGATACGGCATACTGGCTTGCAATAACGCCTCTTCCAGCACCCGCGATTGGGCGTTGCTGCGGTACAAAATGGCGCAATCACCGAGCGCGCCGCCTTTGTCTTGCCAAGCTTTAATCCGCCCGACCACAAACCGCGCTTCATCCAACTCATTAAATGCGCAGTACAGGGAAATCGGCTCGCCACCTTGACCATCGGTCCACAGCTTTTTACCCATCCGTTCACTGTTATTGGCAATCAAGGCGTTGGCGGCGGCCAGAATGTTGCCGGTGGAGCGATAGTTCTGTTCCAAACGGATCGTCTCGGCACCGGCAAAATCATGCAGGAACTGCTGGATATTCTCGACCCGCGCCCCGCGCCAGCCATAGATCGACTGGTCATCATCGCCCACGATCATCACCTTGCTCTCATCGCCGGCCAGCATGCGGATCCACGCGTATTGAATGCGGTTGGTATCTTGGAACTCGTCCACCAAAATATTGGCAAAACGGCTGCGATAATGCTGCAAAATCGCCGGTTTGTGCAGCCACAATTCGTGGGCGCGCAGCAGCAATTCGGCAAAGTCGACCAGTCCGGCGCGATCACAGGTTTCCTGGTAAGCCTGATAGATTTTCAGCCATACCGCTTCGGTTGGATTGCCGTAGGTTTCAATGTGCGCAGGGCGTAGCCCCTCGTCTTTCTTGCCGTTGATGTACCACGCAGCCTGACGCGGCGGCCAATGCTTTTCATCCAGATTCATGGCTTTGATCAGACGCTTCAGTAAGCGCAGCTGATCGTCCGAGTCGAGAATTTGGAAGTCTTGCGGTAAGCCAGCATCCAGATGGTGTGCGCGCAACAGACGGTGCGCGATGCCGTGGAAGGTGCCAATCCACATGCCGTTTTGCGCGGTGCCGACCAGCTGTTCAATCCGGTGGCGCATCTCGGCGGCGGCCTTGTTGGTAAAGGTCACGGCCAAAATGGAGTACGGCGAGCTGTGCTCTACCGCCATCAACCAAGCGATCCGGTGAACCAGAACGCGGGTTTTACCACTGCCGGCACCGGCCAGTACCAGCAAATTGCTGCGCGGCGCGGCAACCACTGCGCGCTGTTTGTCGTTCAGGCCGTCGAGCAGAAGGGACACATCCATCGGGAAACCTACTGTGTTTTTATACAATATGAGGGATTATAACAGCTCACACAGCGAGGCCAACCGACGGATTTCCAAGGTCGGCAGGGTGCGGCTGTGATCGTCGCTGCGCAGCTGCCGCTGATGATCGTTCAACCAGCACGCTTGTGCGCCGGCATGGATCGCCCCTTGCACATCCGTTTGCAGGTGATCACCAACGTGCAGCAAGCTTTCCGGACGAATGTCGAGACGCTGCGCCGCCAGCTGGAACATATCGGGATAGGGCTTGGCGCGCCCATCGGGGCCGGCGCGCAGACAAAATTGAAAGTACGGCGCCAGACCAATCAAGGCCGGATCGGCATTACCATTGCTAATAGCCACCAACGGCCAACGTTCAGCCAACGCCGCCAACACCTGCAAGGTTTCCTGCGGTACGCGAATGCGATTTCGCAAGCGGATAAATTCGGCCATTCCTTGCTGTGCGCCGCGTTCAGCCTCACTTTCCGCCATGCCGTACGCCACCAGCTCGGCAGCAATGGTCGCCCCACGCAGCGCCGTCATATCATGCTGCAACGCCGGCTCGCGTTGGGCGCGCAGATGGCGGCGTGCCGCCCAATCGGCGGCGCTCAAGTGTGCTAACTGCGGATAGCGACGCCCTAACGCGGCCGCCGCATCCTGCTCGCAGGCGTGCATCACCGGCTCGTTGTCGTACAGGGTGTCGTCAAGATCAAAGCTGAGGGCCGCAATCGGCCGCAGCGGACGGAAAAACTGCATATCATGCTCCCGTAATACGCTGCCGCAATGCCCGCCGCCCAGTTAGCCTCGTGAGTTAGCCAAGTGAGGTCGTGGCTATTGCCGCCGCGTTATGAATCAGATTCGCGTTTAGCGCGTGGATGCGCCGCATCATACACCTTAGCCAGATGCTGAAAATCGAGGTGGGTATAGATCTGAGTGGTCGATAAATTGGCGTGCCCGAGCAGCTCTTGCACCGCGCGCAAATCGCCGCTCGACTCCAGCAAGTGGCTGGCAAAGGAGTGGCGCAGTTTATGCGGATGCACGTGACTGCTGACTTCCTGCTTAATGCCCCATTCGGCCATCCGTTTTTGCACGTTGCGAGTACTGATGCGCGTGCCGCGCTGTGAGACAAACAGCGCCTCATCGTGCGGCGCAAAACTTGGCCGCAGCGCCAACCAGCGCTCTAACCATGCTAACGCGGTACGGCCAAACGGCACCCGCCGCTCTTTGCTGCCTTTACCCAACACCTGCACCTCGCCACCGGCCAGATCCAGCATGTTGCAATTAAGACCAACCAGCTCCGACAAACGCAGTCCCGCACCGTACATCAGCTCCATGATGGCGCGATCGCGCACCGCCAGCGGATCGCTGTCATTAACCGTCAGCAGGTGACCGACTTCATCCACATCCATGTTTTTCGGTAATCGTTTCGGCTTTTTCGGCGCCGCAATGCCGCGCGCCGGATTAGCCGCCAACTCGCCGTGCAGCACCAAATAATCGAGAAAACTGCGCAGCACCGACAACCGCAGCGCCTGCGCACTCTCTTTAAGCCCTTCGCGCTTAGCGCGTGCCACCAACTGTCGGATCCACGCGGCATCCAACTGTGGCCAGCTACGCAGTCCTATGCCCAACATCTGTTGCTGGATCACGCCTAACTGGCGTTGGTAGCTTTCCAGCGTTTTCGGGCTCAGTTGGCGCTCATTGCGTAAAAAGTCCAAGTACTGCTGCGCCAAAGGGTGCAGTGGGTTGTCATCGACCGGCGTCGTAGACACCGCAGAGGATGCAGTAGAAGGTAACGTGGTTCGCATCAGGAATGTCCGTTTATCAGGCTGGTGCGTGAGGCGAATACCCTCACGCGCGCCAGTTTAACTCGGTGCGCGCAGCGCCACCCACGCAGGCAACGCGTGCTCCACCATCGTCGCCACCTGCTGTAACAGGTGGGTGGCCATACCGGGCTGGAAATGCTGTGGGTCACGGCTGGCAAACACCAATACTCCCCATTCGCGCTCGACACCCAACCGCTGCAGAGCAACCGAGCCCACCCGCACCACATCCGGTAACAGCAATTGCTGCTCGACGGCATTCAAGGGCCCCAAGTAACTGGCCCCCGGGAAGAAACATTGGCCAAAGCGCTGCACCCGGATCGGCTCAAACTGTAACTGACTCAATGCCAGCTCATGAGCCGTGCTCGGCGCGGTTAGCTGCCAGCTGTCACTAAAGAGGCGCAAACCACAGGCCAATAAGCCTTGCGCGCGGCTCCATTGCTGCAGCGCCTGCAGTCCGTCGGCCAAAGTCGGTGCCTGTAACAGCTGACGTTGCAGTGGTAACAGACTGAAAAACAAACGTTCGTTTTCCGCGGCGCGCGCCAACAGCTCACGCTGCTGCTGTTGTAAGTCACTGACTTGCTGACGCAAGATCAGCAGTTGCAACTCCACCAATGACACCGCGCCGCGGCTGTAATGCGGGATCTGCAAACTGTTCAGTAGCGTCGGCTGACGGATAAAAAACTGCGGCTGACGCTGTAAATAGTCCGCCACCTGACGGTCGGTCAATGCCGGCGCCTCGGCCACCGGCCGCTCACTGATACTGGCATCACTCATGCCGGAGTTACTCCCTCTCAGCCCCTCTTACAGGGTGACAAATCCATCAAAAACGTGGGTCGCTGGGCCCGTCATGTACAACGGCTGACCGGCGCCGCGCCAGCGAATCTGCAGACTGCCCCCCGGCAGGTCGACTTGCACCGACTCGCCAAGCAGCCCTTGCATAATGCCAACGGCCACTGCCGCGCAAGCACCACTCCCGCAGGCCTGAGTTTCCCCCGCGCCGCGCTCGTATACCCGCAAACGGATATGCTCACGGCTGACCACCTGCATAAAGCCGACATTCACCCGCTCAGGAAAACGCTCATGATTTTCCAGCAGCGGGCCTAAGGTTTCCACTGGCGCGCTATCGGTGCTCTCCACTTGCAACACACAGTGAGGATTGCCCATCGACACCGCGCCGTAAAACACGGTTTGCTCGCCGGCGCGCAGGATATAGGTTTTTTCCTCTTTCACCGCCCGCAGCGGGATGCGCGACGGTTCAAACTCCGGCACCCCCATGTTGACGGTGATCTGCTCGTCGTCTTGCACTTGCAAAATCATCTTGCCGACTTGGGTACTGACTCGAATTTCGCGCTTATTGGTCAGCCCTTTTTGCCGCACAAACGCAGCAAAGCAGCGCGCGCCATTGCCGCACTGCGCCACTTCGCTGCCATCGGCATTGAAAATCCGGTAGTGAAAGTCCAGATCCGGATCGTACGGCGGCTCGACCACCAGCAACTGGTCAAAGCCGACCCCCCGATGGCGATCCGCCAATTTGCGAATCAGCTCCGGTGAAAAAAACAGGTTCTGGGTCACCGCATCCACAACCATAAAGTCGTTGCCCAGTCCATGCATCTTGGAAAATTGCACGCGGTTCTCCGTTATCACGGCAGCAGGTGCTCCCCGCGCCATAAATCGCTTAAAGTTTCTCGCTCTCGGATCAGGTGAAATTCGGTGCCGTCAACCAGCACCTCTGCCGCCCGTGGCCGAGAGTTATAATTCGAGCTCATGCTAAAACCGTAGGCCCCAGCCGAGCGCACCACCAGCAGATCGCCTTGGGCGATGGCCAGTTCTCGCTGCTTGCCGAGAAAATCACTGGTTTCGCACACCGGTCCCACCACATCGTAGCAAGCGCTCGGGCGTGCCAAGGCGCGATCGGCGGGCAGGATTTGCATCCACGCCTGATACAGTGCCGGACGCAGCAGGTCGTTCATCCCCGCATCCACAATCGCAAAGTTACGATCGGCGGAGGCTTTCAGGTATTCCACCCGTGTCAGCATCACCCCTGCATTGGCGACAATCGCGCGACCGGGTTCAAACACCAGCTCCAACTCAGGTCGTCCGGCCAATTTGGCCAGCAGCGCCGCGGCATACTCCGCCGGTTGCGGTGGGGTTTCGCTATCATAGCGCACCCCAAGGCCGCCGCCGACATCCACATGGCGTAAATGGATGCCATCTTCCGCTAATGCGTCAATCAGCAGCAGTAAACGGTCTAATGCGTCCAAAAACGGCGCTAATTCAGTCAATTGCGAGCCGATATGGCAATCAATACCCACCACCTGCAGGTGCGGCAGATCGCGCGCGATACGGTAAATGCGCCGCGCGTCTTGATGGCTGATGCCAAATTTGTTCTCTTTCAGACCGGTGGAGATGTACGGATGGGTCTTGGCATCCACATCGGGGTTTACCCGTAACGAGACCGGCGCGCGGCAACCGCGTTCACCGGCAATCTGATTGAGGCGCTGTAATTCGGCTTCCGACTCCACGTTAAAGCAGCGGATCCCTACTTCCAAGGCGCGCTCGATATCGCTGCGACTTTTCGCCACCCCGGAAAATACGACCTTGTCAGGGGAGCCGCCGGCAGCTAATACACGCTCCAGCTCACCACGAGACACAATATCAAACCCCGAACCCAAGCGGGCCAGCAGATTGAGCAGTGCCAAGGTGGAGTTGGCTTTGACCGCATAGCAAATCAGATGTGGATGACCGGCCACTGCATTATCAAAGGCATGCCAGTGACGCTCCAGCGTCGCGCGGGAATAGACATACAGCGGGGTACCAAACTGCGCGGCCAATGCAGGCAGTGCCACGCCTTCAGCATATAACTGCTGATCGTCCTGATAGTTAAAATGATCCAACGTGCCCTTCCTTGAGTTGTGCAATCAAGCTCTGCTTGCCGGGAGCCGGGATGCTACGCCGCCTCGCGTCCATCGCGATGCGGCGTGGGCGATTACGCTGCCGGTGCGGTTTCCGCGGCTGGCACCGCTTGTGGCGCGGTCGGCGCCGGCTTTTCTGGCGCTGGCATATACAGTGGACCTTTTACGCCACACCCCGCCAACGTCAGTACCACACCCAGTGCCCATGCACGGCAAAGAGAATTCTTCATGAGATTGCCTGTTATTTACGATAATAAGACTTCTATAATCGCAGCTCGATCATGAAAAGCAATAGGATAGCCACCATGAATGACACTGAATTTCATCAGGCCGCAGACGCCATCTGGCTGGCGCTGGAAGAGAAACTGGATGCGATCGATACCGATATCGATTATGACACCCAAGGCGGGGTGATGACCCTGACCTTTGAGAACGACAGCAAAATCATTCTCAACCGCCAGCAGCCACTGCATCAGATCTGGGTCGCCACCAAATTTGGCGGCTTCCATTTCAACTTTGTCGACCAAGAGTGGATCTGCGATCGCAGCGGTGCGGAGTTCTGGGATTTTATGTCGGTCGCCTGCACTCGTCAGGCCGAGGAAGAAGTGGATCTGCGCTAAAGTGCGTTATTGACCGTTACCCATGTTGCCTGCACCACTGACTCAATGGCACATAATGCGGTAACGGTCAATCAGCCGCCGTCACGCTTACGCCTGTGAGCGGCTGTGCTGAAACAGCGCCTCGGGCGTCCAGGTCGTATCCTGATTGGCCGCCGTATCACGCGGCGCACCGCTACGGTATGGCTCTATCTGGGTCATCCCATCGCGCTGCACCATCAGATAAAACTGCGGCAGGTTGAAGTTGATAATGCTGGCACCGAACGTCAGCTTGTCATGCGACGCCGCGTAGAAGCGGTTCACATCCTGCACCAGCTCATCTTTGTTACCTTCGCAGTTCTGATACACCTCGATGCGGTTAGACTCATCCAGAATGTAGATATTAAAACCGCGTTCGCTGTCTTCGAAGAAGAACTGAATGATCCCTTCGCTGGCGTAAGCATCGACTATCGGCGGCAGATTGGGCTCTTCGCTACCCAGCATCAGCGGGAAGCCGTGCAATTTGGTGTTGGAGATACAGCCGTAGAAATCGACGCCATTTTCCAACTTTTGCACCGAGACACCGCGCCGCTCGAAGAACAAGCCCCAAGTCTGACCGGCAATGCGCAGCGATTTAAAGCGTTTCGGCTCTTGGCGCTCACTGGACAGGCGCAGGTCGATACACTCGGCCACCAGCTGCGAGACTCGGTTGCGGATAATCGCCCGCAGATGACGGCTGTAGCAGAACACCTCGACCGCTTCCGGTAAGGCGGCATCCTGATGCATCTTGCCGAGGATGGTTTTAATCGCATCCAGCAGGCACTCTTCGCCACGAAAATGCAGGGTCCGCACTTCGTTCCACGAGTTGCGATACAGCAGATCGACACTGCCGACTAAGCTTTGCTGCTGCTGACCGAAACTGAACACATCGGTCTGGCTAAAATCAAAACGCACCGCCGTGTTGTTAAAATCAGCGGTGGGGTCGACTTCCAGATTGATGATGATGCCGAGGTGGCGAATTTCGCACGGGCTATACAGCTCTTTCTGGCTCGGCATCGGCCGCTTAATCGGGAAGTGGCTGCGAATATCTTGCACCAGCTGACACAGCTTGGCGGTATCACAGGCACTGCCGCCCTGCACATGCAGCCGGGTTTGCGGCGTCAGCAGACCATTAAAATAGGTCCACGCCACCAGCTTACTCAGGTAGCGGTTGTATTCCAGATTCGGTCGGCCGGCAATTTCAAACAGCAATGGTGCCTTGTTATACAGATACCAGCCTTTGGCGTTACTGCGACCATCCGGTACCTGAATAAAGGTCAGATCGCGCTCGGATAAATCCGGCGAAATTTGCGGGTTCACCAAGGTGACCTTGCCCGGCAGCACTTCGAATGCGGCATACAGTTTACGGGTCAACACCCCGATATCTTCAGGGCTGGCACTGACACTGAGGTTGTGACGACGCGCAAAGCGGATCAGGTTGCGATAGCTTTGCATCAACGCTTCCAGCAGCTCATTGTGCGCTTCGCGGACCTGCTCGATTTTCCAGTGCGCGCGGTTATCTAGCTTGCGGATCTTGGCCGCATCCCAACCCCACTCGGCCACTAAGCCTTGCAGCACTTCACGCCGCCAGCTGATCACGGTCGGGGTCTGCGATAATTTTTCGCACACTTTGAGATAAAAACAGCGGCGCGCCAAATCAAGACGCGTTTCGTCACCGACCGAAGTCAAGTAACGGGTCACCCGCCCCAGCATCATACTGTAGGCGTCCAGACCGCAGCTGATAATGTCGCCGGAGTGCAGACAACGCTTCATCTCCAACGCCAGTAATTCGGTTTCGGGGTATTCGCAGGAATAGGCTTCCAGCAGCAAGCTTTTCAGCACCGCTTTGTACGGCGAGTCGATACTCTTGTACAGCTGCCACAAGCTGGCACCGTAATATTCCGCTGCCGACAATTTGCCCAAGCCGCCCAAGTCCAACCACTCGTTGGCGTTGAGCGCCCCTTGTGCGTACAGCAGCAAGACATACTCGTCATACTGCTCTTCCATCTCCACCGGGACCATGTTCCACAAAATCCGCTTACCGGCTAAACGCACCGCGGTGCGGTAAAACTCATCCAGCAGCAACAGGTGCTGCATCGAGCCGCAGTTTTCGGTACTTAAGGTGTCGTATTCGTTGTGACGGAAGCGATTTTCATCAATCAGGAAGAAGCTGATGTCCACGCCACGCGAGCGCGCCCATTGCTCGAGCAAAGTGCATTTGTCCAGCAGACGCTGACGCTCATCGCGATCCAGCCACGACTGGTGACAGACCCAGATATCCAGATCGGAATCGGCACTTTGGCCCACGGAAGAGGTACTGCCCATCGAATAGATGGCGGTAATAGGAAGCTCGCCTTGATGCGGCTCACTGAGTGGCTGCCCCCAAGCGCGGGAGCAGTCGTCGATGAACTGCTGTTGCATTTCATCAGGCGTAAACAGGCAGACACCATGCGGCACCCCGTCATCAAGGTAGCCCGGCATCATCGGGTGGTTGTAATTTAACAAAACGGGCAACAGGCTGTAGACCTGATGAAAAGCAGGCCCCATCGCCGCCAACGCACGTTCAACGCGCAGCTGGTTTATGGCATCCATTCGCCGTTTGAGTGTCTCAATATACAGGTACAATACGCATTGCCTGACATTAATACCGGAGCCCCGGTAACCTACCCACCGACACCATGCACATCCGTGTCTTACCCAAGCCTTGTGCTGTTACTTTTTGATGATGTCGAAAACGTGATCAATTTAACATTTTCAACGGTCACCGTAAAGACAACAAGGTTAATCCAGCCACGAAATCCTGTTGCACGTCAACCACCACAGTGAAAAAAGCAGGCCGTCGTGAAACCCAGATCGAGTTCACAAATTATTTACATTAAATAACGAAAAACGCAATAGCTCTCACAATTATGCCGCCGAATATCGCCGCCAAACGCACAGAGTGCGATCCGATGCGCTGACACCTGCTACCGCCCGGTGGTAGGATTAGCTATCTTCGTCATACGGTTAACAGCATGTCCAAACAGCTTATTCGCATCGCCACCCGTCAAAGTCCGCTTGCCTTATGGCAGGCCGAGCATGTTCGCCAGTTACTGTGTGCCCAGCACCCAGATCTGGAGGTAACGCTGGTGCCGATGGTTACTAAGGGGGATGTGATCCTCGATACCCCGCTGGCCAAAGTCGGTGGCAAGGGGCTGTTTGTCAAAGAGCTGGAATTGGCCCTACTCGAACAGCGCGCCGATATCGCCGTGCATTCGATGAAAGATGTGCCGGTCGAATTCCCAGACGGTTTAGGTTTGGTCTGCATTTGCGAGCGCGATGATCCGCACGATGCGCTGGTATCCAACCACTATGACTCGCTGGATGCGCTGCCTCAGGGCGCCATCGTCGGCACCTCCAGTTTACGCCGCCAATGTCAGCTACGCGCCGCGCGCCCGGATCTGCACATCAAAGATCTGCGCGGCAATGTCGGCACCCGCTTGAGCAAGCTGGATAACGGCGAATATGACGCCATCATTTTGGCTGCCGCAGGCCTGCGCCGCTTGGGGCTAGAAGCGCGTATTCGCGCCCGTTTGAGCGTGCAGCAATCGCTGCCGGCAGTCGGTCAGGGTGCCATTGGCATCGAATGCCGACTGGATGATGCACGGGTCCGTGCGCTGTTAGCGCCACTCAATCACGCCGACACCGCCGATCGCGTCGTGGCCGAGCGGGCGATGAACAACCGCCTGCAAGGTGGCTGTCAGGTGCCGATTGGCAGCTATGCCGAACTGACGGGCGATCAGCTCTATTTACGCGCACTGGTTGGCGCGCCCGATGGCTCGCGCCTGTTGCAAGCTGAGATCCGCGGCCCGCGCACGGAAGCCGAACAGCTCGGCAGCGCACTGGCAGAACAACTGCTGGACGCCGGTGCCGGTAGTATCTTGTCTGCCGTGTACGGCCATATAGTGAAGTAACGGAAGTAGCACAGCGGCATGACCATTTTAGTCACCCGGCCCGATCAGGCCGGCATCGAATTGACCACCGCCTTGTCCGCCGCCGGACGAGCGGCAATCCATGCGCCTTTATTTACGCTGGCCGCCGGCAGTGAATTGAACTTGCTGCCGGGCTATTTCAGTCGCTTGAATCCCGGTGATTGGATTATTGCTGCGTCTGGGCACGCGGTCAGCTATGCTGAGCAAACGGTTGAGCAAATTGGTGGCCGCTGGCCACACGTGCAGTATGCCGCGGTCGGCCGTAGTACCGCCCTGCATCTGCAACAAGCCTGTGGGCAACCGGTGTTGTTCCCAGCGTGCGATGAAACCAGCGAAGGGCTGTTGCAGCTGCCCGCCCTGCAAACCGTGAGCGGTCAGCAGGTACTGATTTTACGCGGCAATGGCGGTCGACCGTTATTGGCGCAGGTGCTGCGTGAGCGCGGTGCCGAAGTGAATTTTTGCGAATGCTATCAACGCGTTCCTTTGGAATATTGCGGCGCGCAACAGACCGATATCTGGCAGCGCGCCAATGTAAATCTGCTGGTGATCACCAGCGGCGATATACTGCAACAACTTGTTGCACTGGTACCTGACACTGCCCATCACTGGCTGACATCCTGCCGGTTAGTGGTTGTCAGTAAACGTATTGCTGCAATGGCCCGGGAGTTTGGCTGGCAGGAAATCGTGATTTCCGACCGCGCCGATAACCGATCGCTGATTGCCGCAGTTGAACAATTTGAATAACTCGGGACGAATCTCAATGACGGATCAAAAGCCCCAGTCATCTCCCGCTGCGGATGAACAAGCCTCCTCTACCCCTGTACCAGAGACAGCAGCTTCCCAGCCGGTCACTCAGCCCGCACCGGCCAAGCCGGACACTGCCGCTCCTGCGCGCAGCGGGGGTCAGACGCTGGGCGCGATCGCCATTGCGCTGGTGATTGCCCTCGGCGGCGGCTTGTACTACCACGGCCACCAGCAAAATCAGAGTCAGATGAGCGATCTGGCCCAGATGCGCCAACAGGTCGATACCTTGAGCAGCGCCCTCACTCAGGCTCTGGATAACCAGAAAAAACTGGCCGGTGAGATGAGCAGCGAAATGAATCAAACCTTGGAAAAGGCGCGCCAAACCCAAGCGGCCCAAGAAGAGCAAATCCGCACTCTGCAGCGTCAGCTGACCGAGGTTGCCGGACGTCGCTCAAATGACTGGCTGCTGGCCGAAGCCGACTATCTGGTCAAGAACGCCGGTCGCAAACTGTGGATGGAGCAAGATGTCACCTCCGCCGGTGCCCTGCTGAAAAGTGCCGATCTCAGCTTGGCGCAGATGAATGACCCCAGCCTGCTGCCAATCCGCCAAGCATTGAAAGATGACATCAGCGCCCTGGCCGGCATCAACAAAGTGGACACCGACGGTCTGATCCTCGAGATCACCAGTCTGGCCAATCAGGTCGATAACCTGAAGCTGGCCGATACTCAACTGCCACCGGCAGAAGGGGCGACCGAAGATCTGACTCTGAGCAGCTCGATTAACGACTGGAAATCTAACCTGATGAAGAGCTGGGACAGTTTCGTGAACGACTTTATCACCGTGCGTCGTCGCGATGGGAATGTCGAGCCACTGCTGGCACCTAATCAGGATTACTACCTGCGGGAAAATATCCGTCAGCGTCTGCAAATGGCTGCGATGGCTATTCCACGGCACCAGAACGAGCTGTATAAGCAGTCACTGGAAAAAGTGGATACCTGGGTTCGCTCCTACTTCGATATGCAAGACAGCAGCACCCAAGCGTTCTTAAATGAGCTGGAAGCCTTGAGCCAAGAGTCTATCTACATGGACTTGCCAACCACGCTCAAGAGCCAACCGCTGCTTGAAGATGCGCTGCAAACCCGTGTGCGTAACCTGCTGGCTCAGCCTGGCGTCAATGCCACACCGGTTCCGGTGACCAGTGCACCGGCCAATGCGGCACCGGCACCCGCCACTAACTAACCGGGAGTTGTCATGACACGTATTTTTATACTGCTTGCCATCATCATCGGCGGACTGGTGATCGGGCCGGAATTTGCCGGTCATCAGGGCTATGTGCTGATTGTGGCCGGTCCGTATACCGTGGAAATGAGCCTGACCAGCATGATCATATTGGTGATCTTGACGCTGGCCGCGCTGTTTATTCTGGATGCGGTGCTGCGCCGTCTGCTGCGCATTGGCTCATCCACCCACGGCTGGTTTGCGCGCCGCAAACAAAACCGCGCCCGTAAACAAACGCTGGCCGGTCTGCTGAAACTGACCGAAGGTGATTACCAACAGGCCGAGCGCCTAATGGCGAAGAGCGCCGAGCATGCCGATCAACCGGTGGTAAACCTGTTGATGGCCGCCGAAGCGGCGCAGCAACGCGGCGATAACTTAAGCTGCAACCAGTATCTGCACCGCGCCGCCGAGTTGGCCGGTAACGATACCCTGCCGGTCGATATCACCCGCGTGCGCCTGCAACTGGCCCAAGGCGAGATCCATGCCGCTCGTCATGGCGTCGATCACCTGCTGGCCGTCGCGCCACGTCATCCACAGGTGCTGCGTTTGGCCGAGCAAGCCTATACCCAAGCGGGCGCGTATGCCGCGCTGCTGGATCTGCTGCCACAGCTGACCAAATCCGGTTTGTTCCCAGAGCAAGAGCTGGAGCAAATCGAGCTGAATGCCGAAGATGGCCTGATGAATAAGGCGATGAAGGAAAACGGCAGTGAAGGCTTGATGGCGTGGCTGCGCAATCAGCCACGTCGTCGTCGCACCAATCCGCGTACCTTGGCACTGCTGGCCAACCATCTGATTGAGTGTGATGATCACCATCACGCGCAAGAAGTGTTGCTGAGTGGTCTGCGTAAATCGTCTGAGCCACAGCTGTTGACCGTGTTGAGTCGTCTGCACCCGACCGATCCTGCTGCGGTGGAAAAAGTGCTGCAGCATCTGATGAAAAAAGAGCCGGAGAACGCACTGCTGAACCGCACGCTGGGTCACTTGCTGGCGGTACAAGGCCAATATCCAGAAGCAGAAAGCGCACTGCGCAAAGCGCTGGCACAACAGCCGAACGCCGCTGACTATGCGCTGCTGGCTAACGTGCTGGAAAAAGCCGGTCACCCGCAAGATGCCGGTGAGATGCGCCGCCGCGGTCTGGCATTGGTCGATGGCGAGCACCACGCCTAACTCGGCCCCCATCACCAGCGTACCAATAACAACGGGAGGCTTAGCCTCCCGTTTTTTTATGTCGCGTTTTTATGCCTAGTGCTTTACGCAGAGCAAATTAGATAAAGGCAAACGCATCACCGTACAGATGCGCGGCATCGGCATCACGCTGCTCGCAGAACAGCTCGCGCGCCACTTTGGCCATCTCAAACCGTCCCGCGATATAAATGTCATAACCGGCCAAGGAAGCAAAATCCTGCATCACGGCGGCCAACACGGTACCACTGCGTCCAGACCAATTATCCGCAGGCTGCTCCACCACCGGGATCACCTGCAAGTTACGGTGCTCGGCGGCCAGCGCCTGCAATTCTGGCAGGTCATACAGGTGGGTCAGCTCACGACCGCCCCAATACAAAGAGACCGGACGCTGCGGCTGCTGCGCCAGCAGATCCAGCACGATGGAGCGCACGTAGGAAAAACCGGTACCACCGGCAATCAAGATCACCGGCGCTTGGCTATCGGCGCGATACCAGGCCTCACCGAACGGCATTTCCACCGTCACCGGCTCGCCGGTTTTAATCTTATCCATCACCGCCATGGCATACGGATTATGCTCGGAAGCCCCGATATGCAGCTCAATCTCATGGCTATTGTCCGGTGTCGATGCAATGGAGAACGGACGCTTATCGCGCTCCCCCATGACCACCATCAGATACTGACCAGCACGAAAACTGACCGCCTGATCCGGTTGCAGCCGGACGCGATAGACGGTTTCGGTGATCGGCTCCACCAGCGACACTTTACAGCAAAACGTTGTCATGACTTTTCCTCTACCGCCCGAGCGGTGTTTTTCTTGTCTGTTGTTCGTGTTGGATCTTGTTATCGTACTCAGCAAGGGCTAATCGCCCTTCCTCATTGACCACATCGGGCAAGCGATGAGCCTGTGACCAACGAGGTGCACGTTTATTGATTACCGCAACGCTTTATTTTTGCGCCGCCGCCTCTGACACCGGCTGATCCAGCTGTAAGCTGTCCCAGATCGCATCGATCTTGGCCACCACCTCGGGATCGCGCGCAATCGGACGGCCCCATTCACGATCCGTTTCCCCCGGCCACTTGCTGGTCGCATCCATCCCCATCTTGGAGCCTAAACCGGAAACCGGCGAGGCAAAATCCAGATAATCGATTGGGGTGTTTTCCACCAGCAACGTATCACGCGCCGGATCCATCCGCGTGGTAATGGCCCAGATCACATCATTCCAGTCACGGGCATTGACGTCATCATCACACACAATCACAAATTTGGTGTACATAAACTGACGTAAAAACGACCAGACGCCCATCATCACCCGTTTAGCATGCCCCGGATACTGTTTCTTCATCGTCACCACCGCCATGCGGTATGAACAGCCTTCCGGCGGCAAGTAGAAATCGACAATCTCAGGAAATTGCTTTTGCAGCAGTGGCACAAACACTTCGTTCAACGCCACCCCAAGCACCGCCGGCTCATCCGGCGGCCGTCCGGTGTAGGTGGAGTGATAGATAGCATCGCGGCGGCGGGTCACGCAGGTGACAGTAAAGACTGGGAAGTTATCCACTTCGTTATAATAACCGGTGTGATCGCCATACGGCCCTTCCGGCGCCAGTTCACCCGGCTCGATGTAACCTTCTAGCACGATTTCCGCCGACGCCGGCACTTCCAGATCGCAGGTTAGGCATTTCACCACTTCGGTCTTAGTACCGCGCAGCAAACCGGCAAACGCGTACTCCGACAAGGTATCGGGGATCGGTGTTACCGCCGCCAAAATAGTGGCTGGATCGGCGCCCAATGCCACCACCACCGGAAAACGCTCTCCAGGATGGGCCTGCTGCCACTCTTGAAAGTCGAGCGCGCCACCACGGTGCGATAACCAGCGCATGATCAGTTTGTTACGACCGAGCAGTTGCTGACGATAGATGCCAAGGTTCTGCCGCTCCCGCACCGGACCACGGGTGACCGTCAGCCCCCACGTCACCAATGGCGCCGCATCTTCGGGCCAGCAGCGCATCACCGGCAACGCGGTCAAATCCACCGCCTCCCCTTGTTGCACCACTTCCTGACATGGGGCGCTGCTGAGGCGCTTGGTCGGCATATTCAACACCTGGCGAAACTTGGGCATTTTTTCCCACAGGTCACGAAATCCCTTCGGCGGCTCTGGCTCTTTGAGAAAGGCCAGTAACTGGCCGACATCGCGCAAGGCGCTGACATCATCTTGCCCCATCCCCAGCGCGACTCGCTGCGGCGTACCGAACAGATTGCACAGCACCGGCATGGTATAACCGGTCGGATTTTCAAACAGCAGAGCCGGGCCACCCGCGCGCAGGACGCGATCAGCAATCTCGGTCATCTCCAAATCCGGCGATACCGGTACCCGGATGCGTTTTAACTCACCTCGCGCTTCCAGCAAGGCGATAAATTCTCGCAGATCTTTATATTTCATCGGCAGTCCTTTTCTCGGCGGCGTCCGCCATTATAAGCATTCTGGCGGTTAAAGCCGAGCCACCACCGCGCGGTGAATCACAGGCATAAAAAAACGCGGCCATCGCCGCGTTTTTTCATCCACGCCCTGCAGAGCCGCAGGCCGTACAGAAGGGGTCAGAATGCTTAATCCAGCAGACGACGTGCCGCTTCAACCACGATCTGCACCGCATCACTTTCGGTCGCTTTCATGGTTTCGGCGTTCGGGATTTCCTGTTGGGTGCGGTTTACGATCACGCCGGCCACCATACCCGCACGCCAGCCTTGGCTCGCACACATGGTCAGTAAGGTCGCAGATTCCATTTCGTAGTTCATCACGCCCAGATCCTGCCACTCTTGCATCGAGCCTTGGAAGCGACGCACCACACGGCCAGAAACGGTGTCATAACGCTCTTGACCTGGATAGAAGGTATCGGAAGAGGCGGTAATACCGATATGGGTCTTCGCGCCGCGATCTTTCGCTGCCGCAACCAGCGCAGTCGTACAGTCAAAGTCAGCCACTGCTGGGTATTCCATTGGCGCAAAGTGCAGGCTCGCACCGTCCAGACGTACCGAGGCGGTAGTGACCAGCACATCACCAACATTGATGTGTGGCTGAATGGCACCGGTGGTACCTACACGCAGGAAAGTACGCACGCCCAGTTGTGCCAGCTCTTCCACGGCAATCGAAGTAGAAGGACCGCCAATCCCGGTAGAGCAGATCACCACTGGCTTGCCGTCCAGTTCGCCCAACCAAGACGTAAACTCACGGTGACTGGCCAGATGAACCGGGTTATCCATCAGCTCGGCAATTTTCTTCACACGCTCCGGGTCGCCCGGAACAATCGCCAAGGTAGCGCCTTTCAGGTCACTTTTAGTCAATCCAAGGTGGAATACATCTGATTTCGCCATGGTCATGGCTCCTTCTTTTAATCGAATGGGTCAGAATACAGGAGGCGAGTCCTTGCACTATTAAGTCATTACTGTAGCGAAGAGCCGCCTGCTGATATGTGACGAATGCCAAATCTAGGCAATTAACATACAACATATTACCTAAATTATGTGATGTATATCAGACTATGGCGCGCGTCCGTTCATATATTGCACATATTGTACGCAACATCCGCGCCCACGCTGTTTCGCCGCATACAGCGCCTGATCGGCACAATCTTGGATCTGATCGGGATTTTGTCCAGCCTGATACACCGCTGCGCCAAGGGTAATGCTCAGATGAATTGCCTGCTGACGGAAACTGAATACCGGCTCACGCACCGCCAGCAACATTCGCTCGCCAAGACTTTGCACCGCATCGCTTTGAGTCACCGGCGTCATCAGCGCAAACTCATCGCCACCAATGCGCGCCAGATAAGTACCGCTGCCGGCGGCTTGCTGCAAGCGCAGCGCCACCTCAATTAACGCCGCATCCCCCGCCGCATGACCAAAGCAATCATTGATGCGCTTAAAATAATCCATATCGATCATAAACAGGGTGAACGGCCGAGTACTCTGGCAAAACTCCCCCAGCAAGCGATCATAAGCGCGGCGATTGAGCACCCGTGTTAAGTGATCATGCTCCAACATAAACTCTAGCTCGCGCGTGCGCTGTTGCAGCAAAAATTCATACAGACCGGTACGGTTTACCGCATAACCGACAATCAAGCTCACCAACAGGGAAACCACCAGCCCGCCCCACCACAAAATCTTCAGTAGCAGGCGATTTTCGGCGTACAACGCCCAATGGCCGGTTACCGAAACCTTCCAGTGTCGATCACCTTGGGCAATATATTCCACGTGCTGCATGAGCGGCCCTGCCGAGCGCGGCGCAGCAACAGCGGCGGCTGAGTGATACAACACAATTTCTGGGCTCGATGAAACGTCACTGATTTGAATCGCCATCCCCGGACGTGGATTAATGGTGTTTATCACATGAGAAAAATAAGCATAGCTGTTAATCACCGAAACAAATATGCCATCTAAACTTTTATCGCGGATATTACGCACCGCGTTAATCACCAAAAAACCATTTTTCCGATTGTTATTTTCGCTCTGTTGATTCCATAGCCGAATCGGGTCAGTAATTATTTGCTCCGCCCCTGCAATAATATCAGCCAAATAACTGTCACGTTTTTCGCCGCCAAATAACAAGCCTAAATATTGCTGATTTTGCTCGCTAGCCGGATAGACAAACGCTAATGGAAAGATATACGGCTGCGCCAATAGAGTGTCGAGCGGCGTATTGTCACTAAATAACCATCCTTGATAATGATAGGCCGGATAAATATTGCGCATCTGCTGTAAAAAAGGAGCCACTTGGTCTTGTGTTACCAGCGGAAACCACTCTAACTTGACGGTTTGTGGCGCACTTAAGCGCATGCTCTCGATATAGGCCTGAATATCGCGCAGTGGCACGTAATTATTGAGCCGGAACCCTAAGGATAATGACGTCAATAATTGCAGATCGGTTTTGATAGAACCTCGGACTTTCGCGACATACGCGCGTGCTTCAGCAGCAAAGAATCGCTGTTGCTCAATTTTATTCTGACGCGACAACTCGTAAAACGCGCTAACATCCACGAAGAATAACAGAATAAAAACAAAAAAAGTCCACCGCCATACCTGCCAGAATGCCCGCGGTTTGCGTTTTTCCATGTAATCTTAACTCCTGCCTTGGCTCAAATACGGCACAAAATAGCCTTGGCGTGAAACTTGGGCATGATGTCGATGATTGGGTTAGTATAAATCAGACAAAAAGCTCTTGGCTATAAAAGGCAGGATAGAACAATCTCACGTGCACTCATGGTTTATGTATCATAATAAAACAGGAATATTCTGATTTATGAGTAATGCGACTCCCAAACCCGCGCAGCGCGATGGTTTCACCTCCAGTTTTGGCGTCATTGCCGCCACCTTAGGCTCTGCGGTTGGACTGGGCAATATCTGGAAATTTCCCTATCTGACCGGTGCCAACGGCGGTGCCAGCTTCCTGCTGGTGTACCTGCTCGCCACCTTGCTGATTGGCCTGCCGATCATGATTGCGGAGCTCACCTTAGGCCGCGCCGCCAAAGCCGATGCCATTACCACCTTCGTCAAACTCGCCCCGCGCCGCTCAGCATGGTGGGTGATTGGTCTGCTCGGCGTTATTTGCGCCTACTTGATCATGGGTTTCTACTCGGAAGTGGCCGGCTGGGTCTTTGCCTACATTTTCAAATCCGCCGACGGTTCATTGCTCTCGAGCAGCCCGCAAGCGACAGGCGCAGCCTTTGATGCGCTGATCCACAATCCGTGGCAAGCCCTACTGTGGCAATGGTTAGTCCTGCTGGTGATCGGCGGGGTGCTGATTATCGGGGTCTCGAAAGGGATTGAAGCGGTAACCAAAAAACTGATGCCGATTTTGTTTGTGCTGCTGGTGATTATTGCCGTGCGCAGCCTGACTCTGCCGGGTGCGGCAGAAGGCTTAAGTTTCCTGTTCAGCCCCGATTTTAGCAAAATTGATGCTGGCGTCATCCTGACCGCAATGGGCTTGGCGTTTTTCAAGCTGTCGATCGGGATGGGCACCATGCTGACCTACGGCAGCTACTTTCGCGATGACCAGAATATCCCCGCCACCGCGTTACGCGTGATGACCGCCGATCTGTTTGTCTCGATGCTGGCGGGGATCGCCATCTTCCCAGCGGTCTTCAGCTTTGGCTTTACCCCATCCGCAGGCCCATCACTGCTGTTTATCACCATCCCGGCGGTATTTGCCCAGATGCCATTCGGTCATTTGCTGATGGTGGTGTTCTTTGTGCTGTCGGCGATTGCGGCAACCGGCGCGATGTTGTCGATTCTGGAAGTCCCGGTATCGGTGATCAGTGAGCGCTTTAAGATTAGCCGTACCCGTTCGGTGCTGATCAACGTGTTGTTCTTAGCCCTGATCGGCTCCACCTGCGCCTTATCCAACAGCACCTTGGCCCATGTCACCGTGGCAGGATTGAACATGTTTGACCTGTTCGACGCCCTCAGCTCGAAGGTACTGATGCCACTGGGTGGGATCTTGCTGAGTCTGTTTGTCGGCTGGGTATGGGGACGCCAACACCTGAGCCAAGCGGTCAGCAATCACGGGCAGCTGCACAACGCTTCATTGACTCGCATCCTGTTCCTGCTGCTGCGCTTTGTCTCGCCGCTGCTGGTACTGATCGTGATGCTCAAAGGGTTGAATCTGTTCTAACCCTGTTTGATAACGCTCATACACTTAATTTGAGCTTGATATAGACAACAGGCGACCATCTGGTCGCCTGTTGTTTTTTCTCTTCGCGTTAATCCTGCTCACTTTGTGCCAGCCAAGTTGCCTCTCGCTGCTCGGCAGCAGTTGCAAAATGGACAAAATCATCGCGCGTCCAAAAGGTCTGCGGTAATACCGCCTTCAAAGACGCCGGGGTCGATTTATCCGGCCAAATCTGCAGCTGTACGTATTCACTCAGCGGTTGCCCCTGCCAGCGACTGGCCAGCCACAAACGGCGTCCCGGAGCCGGCCAATTGGGCGGTAACATCGGCGTTCGCACCCAACCCAGCTGATAATTCCGCTGCAGCACTAAGCGCCGATCTGGCAAGCGCCGTGTGCTGTCCCACCACACGCCATCCAACTGCTGTAGCGCCTGACGCGCTTGCGCCTCAGGATAAACACCGGCCTGCGCTAAATACATTCGCAACGCCCGATCAAAGCGATGATTAAAATCCTCCGCCAACACCGGCGCCCCCGACTCACGCAACAGCTCAGAGCTGAGCCGTGCACCGAGTAAGTTAGAGTACAGATCCTCTGGCGAAAACGCCGATACCGTCTCAGCCATCGCCGGTACCGAACGATAACCGTACCACTGCGCTATTTCATGCCATTCCGCCAGCTGGAAGGCGATTAAAGCCGCCATACGCGCGGCCAGTAAGCGCCGATCCGCCATCGCACTAGGCGGGGTAAAGGGACGCAGCACCACATGGCGCTGCCCTAACTCAGATGCCAGTACCAGCGAGAATGCCTGACCTAAGCGCGGCAAGAGGGTTTGGTAAAGATAAAAGGTATTATCGGCGGTATCTCGGATGTGGGCGGTATCTAAAATACCACCATCGCGGGTAACCAAAAGACCATTTTTCTCATCGCCTAAGCCTAGCACCGCACCTGCCGAGCGCATCACGCTATCGTTATAGTGATGATGACCGAGTGATTGGGTGTCCAGCACATTAGGGATCCGATACCAGGGTAGCGGCACACCTAACAGCGAAGTACGTAAATCCATGCCGAGCGCACAGCAAGGCCGCAGCGCATCCGGTGCCACCGGTGCGCTTTGTACCGACAGCGGCAAGCCGCCCATCCCCCAGACCAATAACAGTGGGACCAAGCCGCGTTTCATCAGAAAGCCTCATTCACCTGAAAATAAAAACCAGATGTGTTGCGTCCAACACCCCAATCAAGACGAATATTGACCCGTGGCTTAAACGCAAAGCGATAACCGACCCCAGCATTTGGCAACCAATGAGCCTCCGCGTCCAGCAACTCACGAGCATGGGCAGTCACGGTTCCCGCGCCAGCCCACAGCGCTACGCCATGCCGCCCACTCAGCTGCTGGCGCAATTCCAGTTGCGTCGTCAGTAAATTGCGATCGGTATATTGCCCTTCGTAATAGCCACGCATCCGCTTATCACTACCGAGCTGGGCCAACTGATTCCACGGCACATCACCGTGAGTAAAATAGCCATACACCTCAGAGGCCAAAATGGTGCGCGCGCTTAATTGCCAGTAGTAGCTATAACGCGCCTCTACGGTGGAAAAATCAGCATCACTACCCAGCGCGGGCAAATAGCGCGTGTATTTCACACTGGCTACCTGACCACGGTAAGGATTGGGCAGAAAATCACGGCTGTCATACGACAAACGCGCACTCACACCGATACTCTGATTACGCTCACCGCCTGGCAATGCGGTAAACAGCGGTTCGTCGCTCTCCGTACTTAACCGGACCAAAGAGCCGCCCAGCGCCGCATACAAGTCAGGTGCCACCCGATAGGCCAGCTCTGGAGTCAGCTCCAACGCCTTGGCGGTATACTCACGTTTATTGCTATCCTGACTGCCTGCGGCATAGCCGATTCCCCAAAACGAGGTCGGTACATTTTTCACCGCGCCTTTGAGAAACAACCGCCAAGCATCTTGCTGCAAAAAGGTGTTATTCTCGAAACCCACCCCAAAGGCACCGGTTGAACTGGCAAAACCAGTAAACGACAGAGTGGAGTATTGCGTGTCCCGATCCTGCTTATCGACACGGTATAACCCTATGGCCGCCGCGCCAATGCCAACGCCCATCTCTGGGTTATAAAACGGCCCCGGCAGTACCCCCCAATCAATCGGCTTACTCTCATCAACCGTCTCAGAAGAGCCTAAATCCTCCAGAAGGGAATCCACCCACTGCGCGGCATACAACGGCGGCGTCATCAGCAGCGTACTCAGCACCAACAGGGAAATATGAGTCTGTCGCATCAGCAAACGCCTCCGTTAAAAACGCATATCCAGAGTGAAAAATGCGCTGGTACGTTTGCCAAGACCCCATTCGGTGAGCAACAGCAAATTCGGTGTGATCTGATATTGAGCACCCAGCAAGGTATTCCATGGAGATTCCAGATGCTGTTCAACATGGAATTTGCCACTCTTGCTTGGGTCAACCAGCAGTAGCATCTGTTTGAGATTGGCGGGCAATGCTAGGTCAGCAATATTGCCGCTAAATGATTGGTCAATGCTCTGGTACATACCGCCGGCCCAGATCCGCAGCGGACGATCGAGCACAGAAAACTGATAGCCGACTCGCGGTGATGCGACTAAGGCATCAATTTTGCCATCCAGAATATCCATCTTAGTTTGGGTATAACTGACATCAGTCAGCGCAAACCAGTTGCCGTAACCGCCGGCCAAGACAAAGCCAAGGCCAAAAGTATCACCATGAAATTCCAGCGGGAAATGGATATCGGTCAGTTTGAAATCAGCCGCGATGGGTAAAGATAAATCGGGATTTTTTTTCAATGCTTGCGTAATTGCACCATGCACCAATTTCTCGGTGAAGGGTTTACTGCAATCCACGTTCAACTTACTGCACAGCAACGGCGTCAAATGATCGGCCACAACCTTAGGCTGATGCACACTCACACCTGCATTGCCCTGGAGCCCCACATTCATATCCAACATCGAATCGGTGCGGCCACTGGTCTTGCCCACCAACCCATACAGATTCAAAAATGGGAACACCCACATATCCGCTCGTAATGTGATGGTATCTGAGCGTTGTCGCGTCTCACGTACTACCGGATTTAATGTTAGCCCCAGCTGACCTTGTGGGCTCATGACGGAACCCAGTCCGCCACTAACCGGTAACGCGCCTAAATTCAAACCCGATTGCAAACCAGAAAAGCTAATGGAATCGACTTGGATCCCTTGCTTTACCTGCATATGGCTAATATTCAGGCCAAATGGCTCAGGGATTTCATACCCAGCAGCTTTCGCCTCTTCACCCCAGATAGGAAACATCCGAGCCGAGTCTTGTGCATAAGTCGGAACCATCATTCCCGACCACAACACCATTGCTGCCGTCAGTCCACTTCGCCATGTTTGCATGCTATTTCCACGTGCTACTAAAGAAAAGCCCGCACTATAAAGCAAACAAATTTATGAATCGGTGCAAAATGTGCGACAAGTAACAGTTTTAAATAACTTATCTACTTGTAACGGTTAGAGATTTAAGAAATATCGATACCAATCAAAGGTAGGGAAGAAGTGGAGGGTATAGGGACAAAAAAAAATAGAAGAAAAAACAGATAAGAAAAAACCAAAATCCCCAAACGCAAAAAGCCCATCCGTTAGGATGGGCTCTTCACTAATTTAATGCCTGGCAGTTCCCTACTCTCGCATGG
>NZ_JRKB01000049.1:0-47345 GCF_000800945.1 Plesiomonas sp. ZOR0011 | reverse complement strand
CTCGATACGTTGCCGTATACACACTTTCCAGGCGTGCTCCTTCAGCCTCTCGGACACCTCACCAAATTTTGTGCCGTTGCGATTACGTTTGCTCATCAGCAGCGGACGCAGCGAAATATACGGAAAAGTGTGGGGCGGGTCAACATGAAATACAGCAACTTTCCTCCGACTGCTGCAAAAAAAGGCAACCTGCTGAAATTAGAGACAAAAAAGCATGAAAAGATAGATTTCCACCCTGTTATGTCATCTGTACTGGCAGAATAGCGCTGCAATTCAATCATGCGCTATGCCATCATTTTATCTTTGGTGCCGGTGGTTCGGTGCCTCTCGTTAGGACATATTATGACGACTTCGATGATCCCTTCAGAACCGGTGAAATTCAGTTTTTATACCCGTTTTCGTGACGACATTTTAGCCGGCCGCAAAACCATCACTATCCGCGATGCGCAAGAAGCAAGCACTCTACAGGTCGGCCAAATTTTGGAGGTCTATACCAATCCAGAGGACAAATGGTTTTGCCGCTTGCAGATCACCTCGATTGAGCCCGTTACACTGGCACAGCTCAATGCAGAGCACGCGCGTCAGGAAAATATGTCACTCAGTGAGCTGCAGCAAGTGATCCGAGATATCTACCCTCATGAACCACAATTATTCGTGCTGCATTTTGTACTGTGCTAGTACGAACTCATAACGGCGCTGTTATGCACTGGCTGATATGTAGTGGATATGTACTGGCTGATAATGCAATGATGATTTAACCCACACTTGAGCACGATTTACCCTTACAGATACCGCATGTGGGCATCGCGCATAGTGAGTTAAGCGGTAGAGCGGAGTTAAAGGCGGCAGGATCGATAGGATGCCGCCTTTATGACGTTTACAATACAATTGCAGTGTTCAGGGTCAGCCTCTGACTTATGAACTGTGGCACTTTTTCCCTCGTGTCTTCCCTTCATACATTAGCGCTTTCATTAGCGCTTTACTGCGAACGATGCTTCATTAACTGCCAAACACTAGCCAGATAATAGCCCGATGCCTCAGTGCCAATTCCAACAGAAATGCCCACACTCGAACTATTTTGAGCTAACTGTTTTAGTTACAGGTATGAAAAAGTAAACCTCTGCGCAGGATTTAACCACCAAGTTAACCCCAGCTTACCCTTGCGATAATGCTTTTCATGCAACCAGTATCACACGATTTCAGATGGTGCCAGGGTACTAACGTAAAAGACGTGCTATATAGATTGATTATTGTTTATCCATTTATTTTATATTTTTTGCTGAACTTTCTTGCAGCCCCATAGTCTGAAGATATAACCCGCAGCACATCATCCTGCACATTATTGATATAACTTGACAGAATTATGTTTTAGTGCAGCGAAATATCAGCCATATATATCAATCAGTTAAAACTCTCTATCATCCCAAATTGTAGACCACTCTTCAACTAGTAATATAAATCATGAGAGCTCGTTCAACTTTTTGGGAATTTTTCGTTTTATCGAAAAAAAAAACTTCTAATGATCAAAATTTGCGTAATACTTGTATAGGCTTGAATATAGTTCAAGTGTGTGTCTACAGGGAGTCTATAATGAACAAGACCAAATTAATTCTGGGTACCATCGTACTGAGCTCCACTCTGCTGGCTGGTTGTGCTAACACCAAGCTGGAGCAGAGCGTTGCTGATCTGAACACCAAAGTTGACCAGCTGGCTACTGACGTAGGTTCTTTGCGTACCGACGTACAAGATGCTAAAGCAGAAGCTGCTCGCGCTAACCAGCGCCTGGACAACATGGCTACTAGCTACAAGAAGTAATAGCTATTACGTCACCTCTAAGCAGTGCGGCTTGCCGCACTGCTTATTATTTTCCTCGCTATATTCTAAATTCTGTTTAAAAACACTTCAGTTAGAACAATTTTCACTCTAACAGAGTTTTACGCCTTTTTTCTCTTGCGCCCCACACTCACACCAAGCGTATCAGTAACACCATGCTACCTTCTTACACATGCATACAAGTCGATGACTTTTTGTCCAGTTGTCATCTGTCATCCGGCACGCTGCAATCTTTCAACACAATTTAGTCACTCTTGATAGTGCGCGGGCGATTCGGTTTTACACTGATTTGCTTTAGCATGAGCGCGTTGTCCTTCTTTGCGTTATCGCACATTCCCTTTTCCAGCTAGCTTTACTGTGAGCCAAATGACTAAAAATATGCTCCGTACTCAGTGGCAACTTAGTGTCACAACACTGACGTTGCTGATCAGTGTGTATTACGCACTGATCCTTAACTATCCAATATATCTGCGGTTCTATGCTATTTTTTCAGCATCACCCGCAGTCAGTATTCCTTTTGCTATTTCTATTCCCGTATTTTTAATTTCTGCGCTTAATATTATTTTCAGCCTATTTAATTGGCGCTATTTTCTTAAGCCATTTTTTATCCTGCTAACTTTAACATCAGCAGTTGTGTCTTATGCCACAACGAAATATGGCGTTATTTTTGATAAAGAGATGATTCAGAATATTTTTGAAACCAATATTCATGAGGCAGACTCTTATCTCAATATGTCATTCGCTCTGTGGCTTTTATTTTTAGGTGTATTACCTTCGCTACTAATTGCGAAAACAAAAATTATTTATCCCCGCAATGTATTCAAATCATTATTGTGGCGAGCGTGCTCTATCTTAGTCTCGGCCGTCATTATCTTGATTATTGGGTTTTTCCTTTATAAGGATTATGCTTCAGTAGGGCGAAACAATTCTGACCTAAAGAAATACATCATCCCGACCTATTTTGTGAATAATACCTATAAATATATTCACGAGCGCTATTTCACCAAAGCTATCCCATTTCAGCATCTGGGGATGGATGCGCAAGACAGCGCACGCGGTGCCGAGGACAAACCCACACTGCTGGTACTGGTGGTGGGCGAAACGGCCCGCAGTCAGAACTACCAGTTAAATGGTTACCCACGACCAACAAATCAATACACCCAAGATTTAGGTGTGATTTCATTCCGACATGTCCGCTCTTGTGGTACTGCCACTGCGGTTTCCGTGCCTTGTATGTTCTCGGTCATGACACATGATAATTATGATGCTGCCTTGGCTCATAATCAGGATGGATTGCTGGATATTTTAAAACATGCTGGCGTATCGTTATTGTGGAAAGATAATGATGGTGGATGTAAAGGGGTGTGCGATCGAATTCCACACGAAAGCCTAAGCCCCGATAAATCCAATCCGCTGTGTAATGGCTCGACCTGTTACGATGAAGCGCTATTAGAAAATTTTGATAACGACATCAAAAACATGAAAGGTGATCGGGTATTAACGTTACATTTAATCGGCAGCCACGGGCCAACTTACTATTTACGTTATCCACCTTCACATCGTGTATTTGTGCCTGACTGCCCACGTAGCGATATTGAAAATTGTGACAATGCCGCCTTGCGTAACACCTATGACAATACAATTTTGTATACAGATTATGTCATTGCGCAGATCATTAAAAAATTACAAGCACTCAGCGGCAAGTACAATACAGGATTAATTTACCTGTCCGATCACGGTGAATCGTTAGGCGAAAGTGGCTTGTATTTGCATGGTACGCCTTACGACTTAGCGCCTGCCGAGCAGACCACCGTACCGCTGATCACCTGGTTCTCTCCAGGACTGGTGAAAAGCAAAGAGTTGAATCTGTCTTGTTTGCAAAAAGAGGCCGCCACCGGTCAGTTTTCGCAAGGGAATCTGTTCCACTCGGTGCTCGGTCTGATGGATATCAAGACATCGGTCTATCAACCGGAGCTCGATTTGTTCCATCAATGCCGTAACGCTCTGTAATCTTTGGTATACTGAGGTCATCTGAATAAACCGTCAGATGACCTTTTTTATTTTTGGGCCATGCATTAGCCCAAAAGCCAGAGATATCTCTTCGTGCTCACCAGACCAAGACACGGGACGTTAGCTGCTCATGATGCGTAAACTGCTACTCACTCTAGTGCTGGTTGCGCTGATTGCGCTCTATCTGACCTCCGATCTGCCACAGTACCTGACCTTTGACCAGCTGAAAGTCAGTCAGCAATACCTGCTCAACTGGCAGGCCCACGCACCGCTACAGGCTTGGGTCAGTGTCTTTGTGCTCTATATTGTTGTGGTGGCACTTTCGCTACCTGGCGCGACCATCATGACCTTAGCGGCAGGCGCCTTGTTCGGCCTCGGCTCAGGACTGCTATTGGTCTCGTTTGCCTCCACTATCGGTGCCACTCTGGCCTTTTTAGTCGCCCGTTATCTGTTTAAAGCGCCCTTGGAGTCACGCTTCCCACAGCGCTTGGCCGCCATCAATGACGGGCTAGAAAAAGAAGGCGCGTTCTATCTGCTGACCTTGCGTTTAGTCCCGCTATTTCCGTTTTTCTTGGTCAACATTTTGCTCGGCCTAACCCGCATGAAAACGCGGACCTACTATTGGGTCAGCCAGCTGGGCATGTTACCGGCGACCGTGGTCTACACCAACGCTGGTACCCAACTCGCCCAGCTACATAGCCCACAAGATATTCTGTCGCCAGCCATGTTGGGTTCATTGATTCTGTTGGGTCTGTTTCCTTTGCTCACTCGCCGTTTACTGCAATGGCTGCGTGTACGCCGCCGTTATCAAGCATGGCGCGCCCCCTCTCATTTTGATCGCAATCTGATTGTGATTGGTGGCGGAGCTGCGGGGTTGGTTTCGGCTTATCTCGGCTCCGCGTTACAAGCCAAGGTAACATTGGTTGAAGCCAAACAGATGGGCGGCGATTGCCTGAATACCGGCTGTGTACCGAGTAAAACCTTACTGCATTATGCCCGCTTGGCCAGACTAAACCGGCAAGCACATCAAGCTGGGGTTATGACTTGCGCGCCACAACCGGATTTTGCTGCCGTGATGCACGCGGTTAATCGCGCCATTACTGAGATTGCGCCCCACGATAGCGTCGAGCGCTATCAATCGCTCGGCGTGGATGTAGTGGCTGGTCATGCCGCACTGCAAGACCCTTGGACAGTCAAGATCACGCCTAATGACGGCCACCCGTCTTACGCGCTAACCAGCCGCCATATCCTGCTGTGTACGGGTGCCGAGCCGGTTATCCCACCGATTCCCGGTTTAATTGGCAATGATTTACCGAGCAGTGATCTACACAATAATGATTTTGAAACAACCGAAACCTTATGGCAGACATTAAGCGCGTACTCTGCCCTCCCTGCGCAGGTGCTGATCATCGGTGGTGGCCCTATCGCCTGTGAAATAGGCCAAGCACTTAGCGAATTAGGCAGCCAAGTCAGCCTAGTACAGCAATCTGAACGGCTGCTGATGAAAGAAGACCCGCAGGCATCCGCGCTGGTCGCGCAAGCACTGCGTGATAGCGGCGTTCACCTGTATACCCATAGTCAGGTTCTCTCTTGTCAGCGAGAAGGGAAGCGGCGGATCCTGCAAATCCAAGGTGCTGATGGAGAGCAACATACTCTGTGTGGCGATCTGCTGTTGGTGGCGACCGGACGTAAACCGCGCCTGCACGGTTACGGCCTCGAGGCTCTCGGATTGATTCCTGATTCATCGGCCACCCTCATGGCCGATGCGGGACTGCACACTCTGCTCCCGAATATCTTGGTTGCGGGTGATGTCAGTGGTCAGGCGCAGTTTACGCACCTCGCCGCCCATCAGGCTGGCTATGCGGTACTCAATGCACTGTTTGGTCAATGGAAACAGCTGAACGTGGACTATTCGCTGATCCCTCGCCTGACATTTACCCAACCACAAATCGCTCAGGTGGGATTAACGCAAGATGACGCCGAGCGTGCAGGCGTGGCCTACGATGTCACCCACTATCCGTTGCATGAGCTTGATCGGGCCATTACCGAACATGATACGCAGGGCTTTATTAAGATCCTGACAGCACAAGGTAAAGACCGTATTCTGGGTGTCACTATCGTGGGTGAAAATAGCGAAAGCTTACTCGCGACGGCCATTATGGCGATGCGTGGCAAGCACGGCCTGAATTTTTTGCTCAAAACCCTGTTTCCCTATCCCGCGTATGCTGAAGGGATGAAAGCGGCAGCCGGAGATTGGAAACGCGCACGTCTGCCCGTACGGTTACTGCCTTGGTTAGCGCGTTATCACGCCTATCGCCGTGGTACACGCCGCTAAACGTACAACACCACAGGAATTCCCTACTCCCACAAAAAGGATGCTGCTTATGCGAAATTGGTTGCTAAGTCTGTTGATCGTCTGTTTTAGCGCCTCTGCTGCGCACGCTGATTGGGCGCAGACCGAGCAACAAGCGCGTGGGCAAACCGTCTACTTTAATGCGTGGGGCGGCAGTGACAGCGTGAATCGCTATTTACAGTGGGCCGCAGAGCAAGTGCAACGCCAATACGGGATCACCTTAAAGCAGGTCAAAATTACCGATGCCGCCGATGTGGTGCAGCGGATCCGTGCGGAAAAGCAGGCAGGGAAAAAGCATCATGGCTCGGTGGATTTACTCTGGGTGAATGGCGAGAATTTTCACCACTTAAAGCAAGAAGGCTTGCTGCATGGCCCGTGGGCTGAACATTTACCCAATTGGGCATTAGTGGATAAAAGTAAACCGGTTACCACCGATTTTTCCGTTCCCACTGAGGGATTAGAAGCTCCGTGGGGGCTGGCACAGCTGACTTTTATTGCTGATCGCGCAACAACCCCAACACCGCCGCAATCTGCCGCTGAATTGCTGGAGTTTGCACGTCGTCATCCAGGGCAAGTCACCTACCCCTTACCGCCGGATTTTCACGGCGTCACGTTCCTCAAACAGTTATTGCTAGAGCTAGCGCCCAACCCAGCAGTATTACAACAGCCAGTAACACCGGAACAATTTGCGGTAGCGACCGCGCCGCTGTGGGCATATCTGGATCAGTTGCATCCGCTGGCATGGCGACAAGGACGCAGTTTTCCTGCTAGCGCGGCGGCGATGAATAACATGTTGGCGGATGGCGAATTACTGCTGTCTCTCACCTTTAATCCTAACGAAGCGGCCAGCTTAGTTCGACAGCAACAACTTCCGCCAAGCGCCTATGGTTTCGGTTTTCGTGCCGGCACCATCGGTAATGTGCACTATCTAGCAATTCCGTTTAATGCTAGCGCTAAAGCCGCCGCCCAAGTGGTCGCTAACTTTTTACTGTCACCGGCCGCCCAGCGTCACAAAGCAGATTTAGCGGTGTGGGGCGATCCATCTGTATTAACATCGCACGCGCTGGCCAACACGGCATCTGATGCAACAGCCAAGAGCGCAGCCGCTGAGAGTCAAACCACGGCCAAATCGGCGGCAGTGCCGGTGTTACCCGAACCCCATGTCAGTTGGGTAGAGCCGCTGGAAAAAGCGTGGTTGCAACGTTACGGCGCGCAATAACGCCCATGCCAGTGACCCGCCAGCGACATAAATTAGCCAACAAGCTGAAAACGGCTTGGCTCAATGCGCGCGCGCGGCTCGGCATACGCCGTGATCGCGAGACAGATGACCGAGTTCCGTGCAACGAGCTTGGTAACAGAACTTTATTCAGTACCAACACAGTGCATCCCATTGCGCTACTGCCTATTGTCATCATTTTCGCACCGCTGGCTGCCGGGTTACCGGCGCTGGTAACACCGTTACTGCACAGCGCACCTTGGTTCGCACTATTGGACGCACCGCGTCTGTGGCCAGCCTTGTGGCTAAGCCTCGGCTCAGTGGCGGGCTCCACTGTGCTGGCGTTGTTGCTGTGCATGCTCATCACTGCGGGGCTCTACCCACATCGCCGTTGGCTACAGTTACAACAGCGGCTCCCCAGTTTTCTCGCGTTACCCCATGTGGCATTTGCCATCGGGGTGGCCTTTTTACTGGCGCCGTCCGGCTGGCTAGCGCGTAGCGTGGCGCTGCTCTCAAGCAGTCTTGCCGAGCTGGTGAGTTGGGCTCCCCTCACCTTTCCGAATGCGTTAGTGCATGACCGCTACGCGTTGACACTCACCATCACTCTGGCGATTAAGGAGTGCTGGTTTTTGCTGTGGGCTGTTGCGGCGTTGCTGCAGCGGCAATCTATCGAGCAACAACTGACGCTGGCGCGCACGCTCGGTTATCCTACATGGCAAATCTGGTTACAAGTCCTGTGGCCTCAGCTGCTGCCGCGCCTACGCTGGCCTTTGGTCGCTGTCGCGGCCTACAGCTTGTCAGTGGTGGATATGGCGCTGATCCTCGGCCCATCGACTCCACCTACGCTGGCCGTCCTGATCTGGCAATGGTTGAGCGATGCCGATCCGTTGCAGCGTCAAATGGGATTAGCGGCATCATTACTGCTTCCCTTGCTGCTCTACATGCTTGGTCTATCCGCCGCGCTGCTGTGGCGCGGACTGCAATCATTCTGGCAAGCGCCTACCGGTCGCCGCGCCGCGAGACAGCATGGCCTCAGCCAGACAGCGCCCCCTAACCTAACCATGACTGGCCGGCCACGCCCCCATCGCGGCTCGAGGCCAGCTTCTTTACTGTTTGGCCTACTGGCGCTCCTCAGTTGGCTGGCGCTGGCCTTAATCGCGTTGTGGTCAGTGGCTGGGCGCTGGTTTTATCCGGCGCTTTGGCCCGCGGAGCTGACGTTGCAAAGCTGGCAACAGCTGGATTGGCAGCCCTTCTTCAGCACGGTGCTGCTGGCGGTCAGCAGCGTTATCGTGGCACTGCCACTGACACTGATTTGGCTGGAATGGGGTGCGCGCCGTCTGCAAGCGCTGCTGTATTTGCCGCTGATTTTTCCCGCCCTGCCACTGGTGACCATCCAGTATCATGCTTTGCTGCTGGTCAACGCCGATGGCAGTATTAGTGCCGTGATTTGGAGTCACCTGTTGTGGGTCTTTCCCTACATGTTACTGATCTTAAGTGGCCCCTATCGGGCGCTAGATCCACGTCTGTTACTGACCGCGCGCACCTTGGGTTATCGCCGCTATCAAGCCTGTTTACGCCTACTCTGGCCCTCATTGTGGCGGCCGATTGTATTGGCCTGCGCAGTGGGGATTTCTGTCAGCGTGGCGCAATATTTACCCACACTGTTTGCCGGTGCGGGGCGAATTGCTACCGTCACCACCGAAGCGGTAACCCTAAGCAGTGGCGGTAATCGACGGGTGTTGGCAGTACAGGCGCTCTTACAATGTCTGCTGCCGTGGCTGGCTTTTAGCATCGCCGCACTGACTAGTCGCCTTGGCCAAGGCCGCGTATTATCAAGCTCTTATCCTGTTTTCTCTGCTACGGATCGCCATACCTCATGACAGCGAGTAAGCCTTCACTCGGGCTGACCTTGGATCAGGTGCAATTGCGCTTGGCGCAATCTGCCAATACGCCAAAAATCAACGGGCAGCAAGCCTTGCCATGCCATGCTCCCCTGAACTTGCACATTGCTCCGGGTGAAATTGTGACCTTGATGGGGCCTTCTGGCTGCGGTAAGTCGACCTTGTTGCATGCGCTGATCGGCGCTCTGCCGTCAGCATTCACTTGCCATGGGCAACTGTGGCTAAATGGCCGCGAACTGTCCCACTTGCCGGTTGAGCAGCGCCATATTGGGATCTTATTTCAAGATGACTTGCTGTTTCCCCATTTGAGCGTTGGCGCTAATTTGGCGTTTGCCTTACCCCCTGCGGATAAACGCACGCGGCAGGCCATCATTGAGCAAGCCTTAACGGACGCGGGTCTGTCTGGGTTTGCGCACCGCGATCCGGCAACGCTCTCGGGTGGGCAACGTGCCCGCGTCAGCCTGCTGCGCGCTTTGCTCGCTAAACCGCAGGCCCTGCTGCTGGATGAGCCGTTCAGCCGACTGGATCGCCCACTACGCCGCAGCTTTCGCGAGTTTGTCTACGGCCAAATCGAGCAAGCCGGTCTGCCGACGCTGTTAGTCACCCATGATGCGGATGACATCCCGCCGAATGGGCGAGTGATCATGTTCGATGAGCCAGTAGACGAAGAGCCGCTCGACGCCATCACGCGCGATAATCGCGCTCATCACCACACGGAGCCGCGCGATGTTTGACCAGCACATCACCCGCCTGACCAAGCCGCTACAACAACGCATCGCGCGCACTTTACTGAGCAGGGGGATCCACCCCGATCAGCTGACCATCAGCGGTTTTGTTATTGGAATAGCCGTGATCCCGCTGCTGGCCTGGCAGCAGCCCTTGTGGGCACTGGGCGCTATTTTGCTGAATCGGCTGTTAGATGGTTTAGATGGCACCTTGGCGCGCCTCACTACGCCGACCGATCGCGGTGGATTTCTGGATATTGTGCTGGATTTTCTGTTTTACTCAGCGGTGCCGCTCGGCTTTGCACTGTATGACCCCGCGCACAATGCACTAGCCGCCGCCGTGCTGATCTATGCCTTTATCGGTACTGGCTGCAGCTTTTTGGCCTTTGCGATTATTGCCGCCAAACGGCAGCTGACCAGTCAGCGCTATCCGCATAAAAGCTTTTACTATCTGGGGGGGCTGACAGAAGCAGGCGAAACCGTGCTGTTCTTTGTGTTGATGTGCCTGTTCCCAGCTTGGTTTGTTCCGCTAGCGTTGCTGTTTGCCGCGCTATGCGCACTGACCACCGCCACCCGCATTTACAGTGGCTGGCACAGCTTTGCTCCGACTGACCAGAGCAATCATCAAACCAGCAGTAACCCGCCGAACGATGATGCATGAAGCTAGCCCGTATTAACCCCGGGCATTAACCGCGGACATTCACTTCAAGTACAAACAAAAAAGCGGCGCTTAATGAACTTATCGCCATTAGCGCCGCTTTTTAATCCACAAGTTATCGAACCCGCGCTCGTGATCAGGATTTTCCTGGCTTACGCTCACCGGTCACGATGGGATTGGCAGGATCTAAACTCCATTCATACCAACCGCCGTCATACACGCTCACCTGCGGCCAGCCCATGGCCCACGCGTAGAAGAACGCTTCCGAGGCTCGCCAGCCAGTGCCGCAGTAAAATGCCACTTCGCCAGTCGGCTCGATCTGCCATTTTTGCCACAGATCACGCAGATCCGGCTCTGACAGCATAGTGCCATCAGGATTGTGCAAATCTTCAACATGATAGGCATCGCTGCCGCCGCCGCCCCATTTAGCGCCAGGGATCTCGCCTTTAGCTTTGATGTAGTTATAGCCGCTGGTTTCACCGATAAACTCCGGCCAGCTACGAATACTGACCAATGAGTTTTCCGGCTTTTTCAGCAAGGCTTTTGCCTGTGACAATGACGTCATATATTCAGGATGTACCGGAATCTTCGCGCCAAAGGCCTTAGCCGGAGTCACGCTGGCTGGCAAGCCCATTTCAGTCGGGTATTTGCCTGCTTGCCATGCATCCCAGCCACCATCGAGAATGCGCACGTCTTTCACACCGGCGTACATCAAAATATTGGCCGCGCGCGCTGCCGACATGGTCTGGCGGCCATACAGGATCACCGGCGTATCGGTGGTGATCCCCTGTGCAAGCAGCATTTTTTCTAAGCTGGCGTTATCCACCTTGTTCCACAAAGGCTCCGATTCCAGCGTATTGGTATCCATATAACCGGCTTTCGGGATATGCCCCAGCAGATAGGCTTTCGGTGCGCCCCACTCCACTTCAATCACTTTCCACCCTTTAGCTGGCGCATTGGCCACCGGCTTACCGGCTTGCAAATCGGCCAACCACGATGCTGGCACCAGCGCTTGATAATGCGCTAATGATTCCCGGCGGCTCGGATCTTGTAAGGCATCGCTCAGAGTATAAATCGTGCTAAATCCCAGCGCTTGCAGACGCTGGCGAACGGCATTCACCTCCGGCGCCGTGCCATACAAGGCAACCGGCAGGCTCTTATCCAGTTTCTTTTGCTGTAGCAGATGCGTTAGCTGCGCATCATCCAACAGGCTCAGCCACGAGGCCGACAAGTTACGCGCACCGCGCTCGTGACCGCCGGTAGTTTCACCTTCTTGCGGCCAACCATTAAATGCGGCGCTGCTACGGGTATCTAACAGCGGAATATGCTGCTGCAATGCGTCACTGACCGTGATATTCGGCGCCGTGGCCGCAGTAGGTGCCGTTTGTGCCAGCGCAGACCATGCACATGCACCGGTGATGAGCAGTGCCATACACTGCTCGATACGTTGTCGAGACAAAAAAACAGAGGAAAGCGCCATTAAAATCCATACTCCTTGGGTAAGCCTGCCTGATAGAGTGCTTTTTTCACACGACCCGTTGCCCGCAGTGCATTCCCATAAGGCCACATCGCGTGACATCGCCTTTATAGAAATCATCCGCGCCGCAAACCGATAGCGTTGCCAATACGGGTAAAAATAGCCACCGATTACGCCCGCTAAACGGCACGCACTAAAACGGCATGAAATAAAAATAGGTGGTGAAAAAAACGGGCTATTATAGCCAACATTCTCAGAGCGCCGATAGCAGACAAATGAGGGATCGCCGCAAAAATATGACGATAAAAAAATGGCCGACACAGTCACGCTGTATCGGCCATCTTGGGGTGATAAAACAACCTTAGGGCGTATTACGGGTTAATTTTCAGCAGTTCAACATCAAAAATCAGGGTTGAGCCAGCCGGAATTTTCCCCATGGCACGGTTGCCGTAAGCCAGATTGCTCGGGATGAAAAAGCGTACCTTTTCACCTTCCACCATTAATGGCACCCCTTCGGTCCAACCGGCAATCACGCGGTTTAGCGGGAAGGAAATGGGTTCGCCACGCTGCACTGAGCTGTCAAACACCGTACCGTCAATCAACGTGCCATGGTAATGCACACTCACAGTATCGGTGGCTTTCGGGTGTACGGTTCCGGTACCCGGTTGCAGCACTTCATATTGCAGACCGGACGCGGTGGTGATCACCCCCGGCTTGGTTTTATTCTGCTCTAAAAAGGCAGCCCCTTGCTGGCGCTGCGCTTCGGCTTGTTTGGTATTGCCGGACATGTTTTTGATAAAAAACAGCACAACCACCAGCACCGCAATCAGTAGGATGATTTTAGACACCGTATTCCCCTAATTTATATATGTGACGTTTATCGGCGTTTACTGCGCCGCCGGTACCGCTTTAAATACCGCCAGCGGTGCCATACGCGCCTTGTTCAGAGTCAGAGTATCACCTGACAGGCTGTAATTGTCAGTCTGCTCCAACACCTGCATCAGCGGTTGTTCAAACTCCGCATCCATACAGGCCATACGGGTCATCGCCATCTGGGTGAAGCTGATCCGCGCAGCATCAGCGTTCAGGGTATAACCGCCGTTGAAGTTGTTACAGCCGCTAAAGCCGTGGATCCGATCGCCTTCGGCCACCAGCTCGATGAACGGACGCTGCTTCGCATCCAGCGTATCTGGTACTTTTTTACCCATCAGCTCGGTCAATTCCCAGCGACGCCCCAGCAGAACAGGTTTTTCAGCTTGGCTATCCGCAGCAGGTTTCGCTCCCATTTGCGCCGCAGCCTGCTCCGGCGTCAATTTTGCCAAGCGGTAGTGATCCGCCAGCGCACCGGTAATGCGCTGACCGGACATATCCAGCATAAACAACACGTTTTCGCCGACAAAGAACTGGCGAGTCTCATTCTGGCCAGACAGCTGTACGGTATTACCGGCTGCATTCCAGCTAAAAGAACCGCGGTTTTCGAAACGGTTACCGTCACCTTTACCCAAATACTGTTCACTCAGCACATAGGTATCATCATTATTCAGCTGCAGAGTGGTTTTGATGCCTTCACAGTCAGCGCAAGGAACCACGCCTTGGTAGACGCCACTCCAGTCCAACGCATTGCGCGCGTTGTGGGCAGGATCCACCACCGGCTCCGGTGCTTGGGTGGACGGTGCCGCGGTTTCAGTTTGCGAAACCGGATTGACTGGCTCTTGTTTCGCCGCATCATTACAGCCACTTAACAGCACAGCAAGCAGGCTCAGCGCCACAACGTTATTCGTTTTCATCTTATCCATTCCTTCACTGTTATCGCAGGTTTTGACAGTGTGTTTTAACTATCGGTTAACCTGCCAACTGTCGCCCACCCTATAAGTATCAACCCGATGAATCAAGAGGCTTTTGTCTGATTGCGGTCAGATTGCACAGTTTCTTGTGCAATAGATTTAATGTTAATCGCGTGGGCATCGGCTCACTGTTTTTATTAACGAAATGTCATTTAACTCAGAGAGATAGCATCCCCCCAACGATGGGAACCGCGCGCACGGTCAACCGTCTCGGTTTATATCCCTTCCCAGTATAAACGCCTGATTTAAAGCATGCAGATTGCTCGCAGTTTATTTTCCGTTTACCTAGCAAAGCGTACTCTTTGCTTATGCACTGAGATGAATGCTACATGAGATAAGTGCCACTTGAGATAAGTGTGCGGCATCGCTTCATTGCTCGTATTTTTCTACACCCTTTTTGTGCCATTTTCTGCGTCAATGACATGTCAGCCCGGAGGTTAACCAACCCAATATGGACCCAGAACCCGTACCCGGTTTCGCAAAGCGAAATCACCGGTCTGGCTGACTGATTGACAGGCGGCCTGACCGGACAACACCCGATCAGGCGGCCCGCGTATCGTGTAACCCACAATACGCGATCTGCTTGTGCACCCTTTCGCCAAGTCCGTACGCTGTCGGACGTAACAAAGGTACCGCCCAATGCAATTTACTCGTATCTCGCAGCAGCTGTTTGCACTGCTGACCCGCAGCCTACCGCGCCGGCTGTTCCAACGTGACCAACTGCCCACCAAAGGCCCCGCGACAGGCTCTGCGCCAATACCAAGTGGCCTGTCCGCCTTTTATCTGCAACAAGCTGCGCGCAGTGAAACCGACCTCTACCGGCATTTCACCAGCCACCCCGAAGGGTTAAATGAAAAAGAAGTGGACGCGGCGCGCGCCGAATACGGTGAGAACAGCGTGGATGCCCAACAAGCGCCCTCACAGTGGCAACATCTGTGGCATTGCTATCGCAACCCATTCAACTTACTGCTGACCGTGCTAGCGCTCATCTCCTATGCCACCGAAGATCTGCAAGCGGCCATCGTGATTGGCTTGATGGTGCTGATTTCCACTTTCATGCACTTTATTCAGGAGTCACGCTCTAACCGCGCCGCCGACAAGCTTAAAGCGATGGTGTCGAATACGGCCACCGTGCGCCGTAGCCATGTGCGCACCGGTGAAACCCGTCAGTTTGAGTTACCGATTAGCGAGCTGGTACCGGGCGATATTCTGACACTGTCAGCAGGGGATATGCTCCCTGCCGATGTTCGCTTGCTCAGCACCAAAGATCTGTTCGTCAGCCAAGCTGCGCTAACTGGGGAGTCGCTTCCGGTAGAAAAACACGCCGATCGACTCGATAGCGCAGAGCGCGACCCACTGCAACAACCCAACCTGTGTTTTATGGGAACCAATGTGGTGAGCGGTACGGCCATTGCCATGGTGATTGCGACCGGCCAACAGACTTACTTTGGCTCGCTGGCCGAACGTGTTATTCGCCAAGACGACACGCCGAATGCGTTTCAAACTGGGATCAGCAAAGTCAGTTGGTTGCTAATTCGCTTCATGCTAGTGATGACGCCGATTGTGCTGCTGCTCAATGGCTTTACCAAAGGGGACTGGTGGGAAGCCGCCCTGTTCGCGCTCTCGGTCGCCGTGGGGCTGACGCCCGAAATGTTACCGATGATAGTCACCTCAACGCTGGCTAAAGGCGCGGTACGCTTGTCGCGGCAAAAGGTGATCGTCAAGCGCCTCGATGCCATCCAAAACTTCGGAGCGATGGATATTCTGTGCACCGATAAAACCGGCACCCTGACGCAAGATAAAATCGTACTGGAGCGCCACACCGATATCACCGGCCAGCCTTGTGAGCAGGTACTGCGCTATGCCTGGTTGAACAGCCATTATCAGACTGGGCTGAAAAACCTGCTCGATGTAGCCGTACAAGAACGTGTCGCCGAGCAAGGTCTGCACTTCACCCTACCGGGGCTCCATAAAGTGGATGAGATCCCGTTTGATTTTGTCCGGCGGCGGATGTCGGTGGTCTTGGCGACAACGGCGCAAACGCACTTGCTGATCTGCAAAGGCGCACTGGAAGAGATGCTCAGCCTGTGTCGCTATACCCGTGTGGAAGGCGAAGTGATTGCGCTGGATGAAAACCGACTAGCACAAATTCGTCACCACACGGATGATCTCAATCAACAAGGTTTACGCGTAGTGGCTGTGGCCAGCAAAACCTTGCCATCGACACGCAGCCAGTACAGCGTTGACGATGAGTATGAGTTGATTTTAGAAGGCTACATTGCGTTTTTAGACCCACCGAAAGAGACCACCGCGCCAGCCTTGGCGGCGCTGCAAGCCAGCGGGATCACGGTCAAAATCCTGACCGGTGATAACCCACGCGTGGCCACAAAAGTGTGTCGCGATGTCGGGCTGGATGTGCAGAACATCTTGCTGGGCGAAGAGATTGAGGCAATGGATGATGCTGCGCTTGAGCAAGCGGCACGTCAGACGCAAGTGTTCGCTAAGCTGACGCCACTGCATAAAGAGCGCATCGTGCAATCGCTGCGCGCGCAACAGCATATCGTCGGTTTTATGGGCGATGGTATCAATGACGCGCCCGCCCTGCGCGCTGCCGATATTGGCATCTCCGTTGACTCGGCGGTGGATATCGCCAAGGAAGCTGCCGATATCATCTTGCTAGAAAAAAGCCTGATGGTGCTGGAGCAAGGTGTTCTGGAGGGGCGTAAGACCTTCGCCAATATGCTCAAGTACATCAAAATGACCGCCAGCTCCAACTTCGGTAACGTTTTCAGTGTGCTGATCGCCAGTGCATTTTTGCCCTTTTTACCGATGTTGCCGATTCATTTGCTGATCCAAAACTTGATGTATGACATCTCACAGGTGGCCATCCCATTTGATAATGTGGATGACGAGCAACTGCAAAAGCCACAACGTTGGAATGCCGGCGATTTGGGGCGTTTCATGGTGTTTTTTGGCCCCATCAGTTCGGTCTTTGACATTCTGACTTACTGTCTAATGTGGTATGTGTTCCAAGCCAACAGTATTGATAGTCAGACCCTATTCCAGTCCGGCTGGTTTGTGGAAGGGTTGCTGTCGCAGACCTTGATTGTGCACATGATCCGTACCCGCAAAATCCCGTTCTTGCAAAGCCGCGCCTCGTGGCCTCTGCTGGCGATGACGTTGGTAGTAGTAAGTGTAGGGATTGGGCTGATCTACTCGCCGCTAGCCCCTCACTTGCAGCTTGAGGCGCTGCCGCTGAGTTACTTCCCGTGGCTGCTGCTGATCCTCAGCGGCTATATGTGCCTGACTCAGTTAGTCAAAGGCTGGTTTGTGCGCCGTTACGGCTGGCAGTAATTATTATCACTCAACCTTTAACCAAAACCGGTCGCTAGCGGCCGGTTAGCTCGTTCTTTTTCTTTAGCGGTTACCGGCATTCCCAAACGGTAACCGCTTTTTTTATCCCTCTATTTTGCTGTGCTTTTTGTGGTGCTTTGCGCTCTAGCTTCCGCTCTGGTCTTGTTCTGTTAGGGACGGCGCTTGTTATACCGTGATTGCGGTGGCGGAGTTCTTGCCCAAGAATAAAACCTCGTCACTATATGCCAGATCACATACGCCAGATCACAATAGTTCCGATCATGTTATTGGCATATGCTAATAATGATCGCATAATGACACCGTGATATATCAGGAGCCGCCTTCTTTATGGTCAGACCCAAAAAACCGCGCTGTATCTGTTCCCATGCCCCGTTTACCTTGTTTAAACCCAACGGTATTCCGGCTAGTCAGCTGACCTTACAGCAATTAAAAGCCGACGAATTCGAAGCTCTGCGTTTGGCTGATCTGATGGGCCTGCAACAAATCCAGGCGGCCGCCCTGATGGGCGTGTCCAGACAGACTTTTGCTAATTTGGTGAAAGAAGCCCGGCGCAAGGTCGCCGCCTGTCTGGTGCACGGACAAGGCTTACAACTGGAGAGAATTCCCGATGACGATCACTGCGATCCCGCTGCTGAATGACGGCAGTTTAAGCGGACACTTTGCCCGCGCGCTGCGCTTTGCGCTGTATAGCCCACAGGGCGAGCATCTATCCGATTTGGCATTGCCCCCCCTGAGTGATGAAGGGCATTGCCAGCGTAACCACGCGGTGCTGCTACAATTAAAACAGCAAGGAGTAAACCGTGTGGTGGTGCGCCGCATCGGCCAGAAAATGCTGGGTAAGCTGCTCGCGGCAGGTCTACACGTCTATCAAGCCAATCGCCGCGCCATGCCAGAAGCCCTGCTAAATGCCGAGCTCACCGAGCTGACTTCGGCGGAACAAGGGAGTGTTGGCGCGAATCAGCGTACGTCAAAATCGCACGGCGGTCACTGCAGCGGTGGTTGTTGTGGTCATGCCAAGCGTGCACAGCCGAAAATTGGCATGACGCGTTTTGGTCGCTGAGGAGAAAACATCATGATTTATCTGATCGCCTTCGGGATCTTCGGCATTATGATTTTACTGATGATGATTGGTCAGCTGCTGACCAAACGCCAGATTCAAGGGAGCTGCGGGGGCTTAAGCCAAGCCGGTATTGAGCGAGTATGTGACTGCGAAGAAACCTGCGCCGAACACCGCTTATACCAAATCAGTGAACCTTCCGCCGCGCCTTCTGCACCGGAAGCGGCGGCCAGCAAAACTGCGCAGCAATAAACGCCGATAACCCGCTATCACAAGCCGCAAAGCGGCAGACGGAGTGACCGATTTTCTGATACCATGCGACACAATATGTTCCGCGTTAACACGCGCGTTTAAGAGAGAGTGACGCCATGAGCCAATTAGGAAATGATCTGCAGGCCAATCTGGCCCTGTTTGCCGCTGAAACCCAGCAGACCGGCGTGGTCTGGGGCTTGTGTCAGGATGAAGTGGACTGGCTGTCAATGGAGTCGACCCAGTTTGAAGACGGCGAAGTGATGCCGTTTTGGTCTAACGAGGCGGATGCCCGTGTCCATTGTGATGAAGAGTGGGCGGATTTCGTGCCAACGCCGATCCCTCTGAACCTGTTCATGAACGAATGGCTGCTGACCCTGACCGAAGATGGCGTGCTGCTGGGTCTGAACTGGAATGCCGATCTGGAAGGTGATGAACTGGAACCAGAAGCAGTCGCTAAGCTGTTTATCTAACGGTGTATGCCACTAATCTCTGCGCAGCCCCACGTGGTTGGTTGAGATAAAATCGCTCAGTATCGAAATGCTGTATGACTGATAACAAAGGGCTGCGCTAACGCGGCCCTTTTCTTTTCCGTACGCGCAAGTAAGTACAAGTAAGCGCGCATTCTCTTTTCCCGCTTGATCTCTTCCTGTCGCCCATTTCTGATTCTTTTTATGCATGCCCGTTTTCACCGCATACAGCCATTAGCGCAAAGACTATTCCCGTATAAGCCATCACCGTAAAACGTAGACTGCGATCAACAGGTTATCTCTCACCGCCACCTTCCCTTCTTCTTCGGCATATTCATATTTAGGCATACATTTTGCTTAACTTATTAAAAGTCATACAAAACAGTTTAACAAAACCTAAAAACACGACGTTATGACGAAAAGTGACAAATAAATAACTCTTATTCTCATTTGCCGCCGAAAACAGGATGTAATTCATGACAGCATGCCGGTATTTTGTCGCAGCCACACTGTTAATCAGTAGCGGATTATTCTGCCAAGGGTTACATGCGCAAGGGCTACTGGGCGCGGATGTGCCGCGGCAAGCGATTCAAGACAGCAGCCGCCAGCTCAATCGTTGGTTGGAAGAGCAACGTTATCGCCAGTTAGAACAAGGCAGCAGCGCGCCGCTATCCGCGCCCGCCGTCGTGCTGCCCGAATCAGAACAGTGCCTGCCGCTATCCGCCGTGTATTTGCGCGGCGTAACGTTACTGGATAAACAGAGCCTGCGCGCCTTACCACAAGTATCGCCGCAGTGCATCACTACCGCAGCGCTCAATGCGTTGATCCGCCAACTCACCGAGGCTTACTTGCAACGCGGTTACATTGCCGCGCGTGTGATTTTGCTGCCAGTAGATGCAGAAGGCGCCCTCACCTTGCAGGTGATCGAAGGGCATCTAGAAGCTATCGAAGGCGATAGCACTCTGGTCAACAGCGCCACCTTGCTGCCGGGAAAAACGGGGCAGCCGCTGAATATCCACGATCTGGATCAAGCGCTGGATCAAGCCAACCGACTTGCAGCGAACCACGTGCAAGCCGATATCCTGCCAGGACGCACCCCTGGTGGCTCGATGATCCGTTTGCTGAATACCCCCGACAAACGCTGGCACCTAACCGCCAGCACCGACAACGAAGGCCAAAAGAGTACCGGCCGTTGGCAAACCCGCCTGAGCGCTGCGTTGGACAGCCCACTCGGCCTGTCAGACAGCCTGAATATGAGCGCGGCGACCACGCTAACCGATGATACCGAACGCTATAATCGCAGCTATACCCTGCTCTACAGCGTGCCGTATGGCTACGCCACTTTTAGCGCATTTGCCAGCCACAGTGATTATCTCAACACGCAGCCGCTGCAGATTTACTCCGTGCAGCTCAGTGGCCACACCGATCAAGCCGGACTACGCGCCGATTATGTGGTGGCACGAGATCAACGCAGCATCAATACCCTGTCAGTGCAACTGACACGCAAACAAAGCCGTAATTACTTCGCCGATGCTTTACTGGGGATCAGCAGCCCAACCCTGAGCGTGCTGTCACTCAGTGCCGCGCGAATGCAAATTCTCGATCGCGGCTTAGTCAGCCTGAGTGCCTCGGTCGATCAAGGTACGCCGTGGCTTGGCGCTGATGCGCCGCCACCGAGTGGCCTGTCCGGTCTGCCCGACAGCCACTTTACCAAATTCACAGTAAATGCCGACCTGTACCGCTACTTCCAGCCTGCCGGTTTGAACCTGCAATGGCACAGCCAGCTGGCGGCGCAATACAGCGCCGATCCCCTACCGGGGATCGAGTGGTTTACCGTTTCAGACACCTATGCCGTCCGTGGCTTTTCATCGAGCAATGTGGCCGCCGACAGCGGCGCATTCTGGCGTAACGATCTCACCTACCGACGCCCGCTGCTGGGCGGCGAGCTGCGCCTGCTAACCGGTGCCGATATCGGCCAGACCTTACGCGGCGCGACTCATAACCCGACTTACTATGCCGGCGGCCTGACCGTTGGCTCCGATTACCAATATCAGGCCGTACAGGCCGGAATCCGTGTCAGCCGTGGCCGTATGTGGTCAGCAGGCCGGCACACGACCGAACCGCTGCGGGTACTCGCCCGTTTTAGTGTCAACTTCTGACGTGCGGATCAAGGAGAACAGTGTATGACTCACTTTAAACTTTCAGCTGCCGGCAAACTCACCGTGGCGTTAGCCATTGCTCTTACCGTTACCACGCCGGCCAGTGCCGCGGGGATCATTGCGGGTGGTGCTAATCAGCCACAAGTCAGCACCAATGCGCAGGGAACCGATATCGTTAATATCGTTGCGCCTTCCGCATCTGGGCTATCACATAACCAGTATCAGAACTATTCGGTGGATGGTTCAGGCGCGGTCCTGAACAACGCCCTGCAAGCCGGTCAATCGCAACTAGCCGGTCAACTGCAAGCCAACAGCAATTTGCACGGACAAGCCGCTAAAATCATCCTGAACGAAGTGGTGACCCGTAATCCATCGTTGCTGCTCGGTCAGCAAGAGGTGTTCGGTATGGCCGCCGACTTTGTGCTGGCTAACCCAAATGGCATTACCTGTAATGGCTGCGGCTTTATCAATACACCGCGCTCTTCTCTGGTGGTCGGTAGCCCCAACGTTAGCGATGGCAATTTGCACGGCTACACCACCTTGAATAACCGTAACGCCCTGCAAATTGGTCAAGGCGGGGTACACGGCGCCGATGTGCTGGATCTGATCGCACCGAAAATCGATGCCCGTGGCCCAATTACTGCCGGGCAAGCCATTCACGCCATCAGCGGCCTGAACGAAGTCAGCCGTGACGCTAAAATCACCTACAGCGCCCCTGTCGGCGGTAATGGCCTCGACAGCTATTACTTAGGCGGGATGCAAGCTGGCCGTATTCGACTGGTTAGCACTGCTGCGGGCAGCGGCGTCAACATCAGCGGCGCACTCAAAGCCGCGCAAGGCATTGATGCGGACAGCCGTGGCGATATGACCCTGACTGCCGCCAACTTGCATGGCGGCGACATCAACCTCACCGCCCAGAATCTGACACTGCGCGGCGAAGTACAGCACCACGAACAATCATCTCAAGGCGCGGATAACTACCAAAATTACCGCGGCGGTATCGATCGCGGTAGCCATCAGCAAGAAGAAAGCCTGACCCACAGCAGCCTGCACGGTAATGACATCAAATTAGTCAGCCGGGATAATCAGCACCTCTCCGCCACGGATGTCGACGGCCAGCAAGTCACCCTGCAAGGTCGCAATGTCACCCTCGACAGCCAAGTCACCCGCAACAGTCAGGAAAAGCACGATAACCAGTGGTTCTATTCGTGGGAGCATAACGAGTCATCCTCATCACTGAATGAAACCCAACACGGCACCCAAATCCACGCCGCCAAACAAGCGCAGGTGATTGCCGATCAAGATGTGACCCTCACCGGCAGCCGCATTGATAGTGGCAACGATCTGAGCGTTAAAGCCGGCGGTAAACTGACCTTACAAGGCGCGCAGGAGCAACACCGTAGCCAACACACCCTGTATGTGAAAAATGAAACGGCGGCCCTGCGTAGCGGCACCGAACGCCAAGAAACGCAAGACGATAAACTGCAGCAGGCAGCTCTGCACAGTGGTGGGCATTTAACCTTACAAGCGGGAGATAATCTGCGAGCGGATGCCGCCGATTTGAAAGCCGCCGGTAATCTGAATCTCAGCAGTGCAAAACAGCTGCAACTGGGCATTCAAGAAGTCCAAACCCTGAATGCCAACGAAAATAACCATCGCTACTGGGGTGGCATTGGTGGCGCAAACGAAGCAGAGAAAAGCCGTCGTAGCACACAGGTACAAGGGACACACCTGCAAAGCGGACAAACGCTGACCCTGAACGGTCAACAAGGTGTCGAATTGGTGTCTGCCGATGCGAACGCACGCCAAGGGGCTTATGTCAGCAGCAACGGTGATATTCACATTCGAAGTGCTAGCAGCAGCACACAAGAGCGGGATCACAACCGTACCGGCACTGCATTTAACATCACCAAGCACGCTGAAACCTCTGCTGCGCAGGATACCCGTAATCAAGGCAGTGATCTGCGAGCAGAGCAAGACCTGAAAGTCAGTGGCGGGCAAGACGTCACCTTAACTGGCAGCCGTCTGCAAAGCCAAGGCACCACCGAGATCAACGCGGGCAAAAACCTGCACATTGAGCAAGGCACCAACACTCATCAAAGCAGCAAAGAAACCGCCGACTTGCACGGCACCACCTATGCGCACAAATCTGGTGACAGCGAATACCGCGCCGGCGCAGGTTTAGAGTTCACCCGTGACAGCCACAGCGAAAGCGCGCAAACCGCCGCGCACAGCCAGCTCAGCGGCCAAGACCTGACCTTGAAAGCCGGTGAAAACGTAAGCGTACAAGGCGGTGAGCTGAGCAGCAAACAAGACACCACACTAAGTGGCAAAAATATCGAACTGACCGGTGCGAAAGAAAGTCACAGCCAGCAAGATTCCCATCTGCAAACCGGTGCCGGTATTTATGTACGCGGAGGACTGGATCAAGCAGGCTTAGGCTTAGAAAGCAGCACCACTCACAGCAGTGAGCAAAGTGCGTCGCAAACTGAACAAGGCACCCGTACCCACACCGGCGGTAACCTCACCCTGAACGCCAGCGACACCTTAACCCAACAAGGCGCGCAACATAGCGTGCAAGGCAACTATCAGGAAAATGCCGCGCAAAGCTCGCATCTGGCCAGTGCCAACCATAGCCAGAGCAGCACATCGCACACCAGCGTGACCACCGATCTGGGGGCTGCGGTCGATTACAGCGCTATTACACGCCCTGCGGTGGAAGCGGTGAAAAAGATCACCCATGCGGATGTCGACGGCGGCAAAGCCTCCTTCAATGAAGCGAAACAAGGCATTCCAGAGCTGCAAGGTACGCTGCAAGTGAATGTCGATCACAAGATCAACAGCCAACAGCAAACTACCCAGCAGGGAACTCGTATTCAAGCGGGCAACATTGCGGTGAATACGCAAGGCAAACTGACCGACCAAAGCAGCCAATATCAGGCCACCGCTGGCAATATCGATATCAATAGCGGTAGCTATGAACACCGCGCCGCGCAAGATGAAACCCGGACTCACCAAAGCCACACCACCGGCAATCTGTCGGTGACGGCAGCCACTACCACCGGCGAAGATCTGCGTTTAAGCGGTGAACTTGGCATCAACCATCAAGGTGAAAACCAATCCCAGCAGAGCAGCCATCAAGGCTCTTTGCAGGCCGCGCACAACGTGAATATCACCAGCCACGGCGATAGCACACTGCAAGGCGTCGCAATCAACGCCGGACAAGACGCTAACCTGCAAGCAGGCCAGAAGCTGACTATCCAAGGCGGTGAAAGCCATGGGCAAGGTAACAGCTACCATGCAGGCGGCAGCCTGAATGCGAAAGGCACGGTATTGCCTGTTCCTACCGACGTCAGTGGCGGCGGCTCACTCAATCTGGGTTATGCCAGCAACAGTCAAGATGGTGGACAAAGCACGCAGATTGCCGCTGGTAACAACCTGAATCTGCATAGCGGTCAAGACCTCAGCGTACAGGGCACAGACTTGCAAGCCGGCCACAACGCGGCGCTGCGTAGCGATCAGGGCAGTGTCAGCCTCAGTGGCAGCCAGTCGCAGCAAAACGCGCAAGGCGGCAATATCGAACTGGCACTGAATGCCAACCGCAAACAAACTCCAGCTTCTGATAATGCTGTAACCGAAACAGCACCTAGCACAGCCAGCGCCGTCAGCAAGGTGGTCAAGGCTGGCAGCGGCTCAGTAAAACTCGATGGCAACGTGCACCGCGAAACCCGCCAGCACAACAGCAGCGTGCAAGCGGCTAACGTGACCATCGACAGCGCGCAAGACACTCGCTTGCAAAATAGCAGCGTAAAAGGCGAGCACGTCGCTATCACCAGCGGCGGTAACCTGCAACTCGATAGCCGCGAAGATAGCGTGCTGGATCTGAGCGCTAAACTGAATGCCGGGGCAACCCATACCGATGCCAAGGATGACAAAGGCAATAGCGCGACCCTCGGTCAATCCATCCTGAAAAATGGCACTTTAGATAGCGAAGGCCACGCCCTGCGTAGCCATGAAGTGACCCAGAGCAGCCAAATTGACGCACGCGATGATGTGACATTGCAAACCGGCGGTGAAACGCGCCTGCACGCAGCGCAAATTCACAGCGAGCAAGGTCAGGTTAAACAAACCGGCAGTGCCGCCGTGCTGACCGATAACCAAGGCCACAAAGACGAAGCCAGCTGGAAAGCCGATATCGCCAACAGCCTGCGTCGTCTGTTCGGGGGCAAAGACAGTGAATCAAAAGAAAAACTGCCCGTTTCCGGTCAATATCAACCCACTGATAGCGTAACTCATTCCTCCATTACCGAAGGTAAAGCGCAGTCATAAGCCTGCGCGAGCACATCGCTAAAACACGAACGGGGAGCCTAAGCTCCCCGTTTTTTGTGCAATCAGATTTTCCGCTCACATCCCCAGCAGGACGTATTTGGTTTCCAGATAATCCTCTAAACCGTATTTCGAACCTTCGCGGCCTTGTCCGGACTCTTTCACCCCACCAAACGGCGCCACTTCCGTTGAGATAATGCCGCGGTTAATACCCAACATGCCCACTTCCAGCTCATCGACCAAACGCCAGATCCGCTTCATATTCTGGGTGTAGGCGTAACCGGCCAAGCCGCTCAGGGTGTTATTGGCGCGCGCAATCACTTCATCGTCATGATGGAAGCGGAAACAGGCGGCAATCGGCCCAAACGTCTCTTCCTGCGCAATCAGCATGCTGTCTTGCATCTCACTTAATACGGTGGGAGCAAAGAAATTGCCGCCCAGCGCTTTGCCGCCACAGCGCAGCACCGCGCCCTGCGCCAGCGCATCAGTTACGTGCGCGCTGACTTTGGCTACCGCATCGGCATTAATCAAAGGGCCAATCTCGGTGTGCGGGTCTAAACCATTGCCCACTTGCAAGCGGCTCACCGCCTCCGCCAAACGAGAGGTAAACGCCTCATACACCGTATCGTGGACAAAAAAGCGGTTCACGCATACGCAAGTCTGGCCGGCATTACGAAACTTGGCAGCCACCGCCCCTTCCACTGCCGCATCAATATCCGCATCGTCAAATACGATAAACGGCGCGTTACCGCCCAGCTCCAGCGAACATTTTTTCAAAGTCGGCGCGGATTTTTGCATCAGCATCTTGCCCACTGCGGTGGAGCCAGTGAAGGAAATCTTCCGCACTTGCGAGGATGACAACCACACCTCGCCAATGGCGCGCGCATCGCCGGAGATCATATTCAGCACGCCATCGGGCACGCCAGCTTGCTGCGCCAGTACAGCCAGCGCCAGTGCACACTGCGGCGTTTCTTCAGACGGCTTAACCAGCAAGGTACAACCGGCAGCCAGCGCAGCACCGGCTTTACGGGTGATCATCGCCAGTGGGAAATTCCACGGCGTGATAGCGGCGACAACACCAATTGGCTGTTTGACCACACAGATACGGGTATCGGCCTGCACCGAAGGAATAATATCCCCGTACACTCGCTTGGCTTCTTCGGCAAACCACTGCAGGAAGCTGGCCGCATAACGCACTTCGCCCCTAGCTTCTTGCAGACACTTGCCCTGCTCTTCACTCATCAACACCGCCAGCGCTTCGCTGTTATCCAGCATCAGCTGATACCAACGATACAAAATCTCGCTACGCTGAGCGGCAGGCAACTTTTTCCACGCCGGTAACGCCTGCTCTGCGGCGGTCAGCGCTTGGGCGGCTTCGGCTGCGCTCGCAAACGCAACCCGTGCGCGCACCTCTTCAGTAGCAGGATTAAACACCGGATAGGTATTTTCGGAAGCAATCCACTGCCCACCGATAAAATGGGATTCTTTTAGCAGGTTATTCATCACGTTATCGCCCCATTGTTCTTCTGGCTGAAAATAATAATTTGTATAATAAAAGATTAGGCGTTCGCAGAGATAGCGCTGTTGAAGAGTTCTGTTGTAAGGGAAGATGAGTGCCGATGGATTTTTCTGCTGCGGCTGCCGCCTGTTACCCCGCCCAACATGCCCTGTATCGCACATGAGGCCCAGCAACCCAATAGGACTGGGCTGCCGATATAGCGCCGCAATTCACACACTGTCACGGACATCATCACAGTACATACACGCGTTATACCCTAGCAGGCCACTTTGTTTTTGGCTCTGATCGGTGCCGCAGTATCAGTTAAGGATAATCAGGATGTTGCCATCTTTCGTTGGTCACCGGTCGTGCCGGTCACTCAGTTTGCCTCGTTTGTCTTATCCGGTGCGCCGTGCATGGCTTGGCATTGCCCTCGCCGTCAGCAGCGCGCCCGTCTGGAGCGCCGAGCCGACCACCAGCACACAACCTGCCGCCAGTGCTTCGCTTCCCGCCAGTCAAGACATTAGCTGGCCAGCCGGTTCCCCGCTGACCATCGCACTGGAAAAAGGCCGCTTAAACGTGATTGGCCGCGATGACGATAAGCCTACTGTCACCCTGACCATCGATTCCATGGAGCTCACGCGCCCAGAAAACGACCCGGCACGCAAATTGTCAGAGCTGCCGCCACTAGTGCGCGAGGTACGCATCCAGCCCGAAGGCAAAGGCCAGCGCGTGATTTTACCGACGCCGCCATCACTGGATCTGATGCAAGTCAGCGGCGTTCACGCTAACTTGAGTGTTCCTAAGCACTTTACTGGCGTGCTGAATATCCGAGGGAAGATGGTGGATCTGGATCTGCACTCGTTCTCCGGTACTGTATCGGCCAGCACGTTGAGCGGTAAAACCACCGCCCGCGATTTGCACGGCATTATCCATCTGTACAATCAGCTCGGTAGCCTGCAAACCCACAATCTGAACGGCACCCTGCGTCTGCAACAAGCCGTAGGCGCACTTACCGATACCGCCAGCCAAGGCAAGGTCGCTTATAAGGTTATCCGCGGTCAGCTAACGGTGGATAGCCAAGCCAACGAGATCAGCATCGAACAAATTGACGGCACGCAAAAAATCCAAGCGACACAAGCCACCCGCTTGAGCGATAACCTGCAAACCGGTCAGGCCACACTACGGCTGCCCGCCAGCCTGCAACAGGGCGATATTCAGACCGTCAACGCCGCGCTGTCGATACAAGTCGCGCCAGAATTTGCCGGTACGATACAGCTCAATGGCGGCGCCGGTGGCGACATCGTCAACCAGCTGACCACCGAACAAGCGCAACCTATCCATCTGCCATTGCCAGACAAAGCCCTGACGCTGCAACGCGGCGCTGCCGATACCAAAATCACCGTCAGCACCATCAACAGCACGATCACGCTGCTACCGGCACAGGCACAGTGAGATGCCATCACGCGCACCAATTTTACGCATGTCCGTTTTTAAGACAGGGAAAAGAATGATGGATACCCGATTAGCGCGCAGTCGCCAGCGCGCTCACGCCCGCCTGCTGTTTGTCAGTGGGCTGCTTAGCTGCATCGCCCCGTGGTCGGCGCACGCGGCGCAAGAGAGCGCGGCTGACAGCGCAGTGAACGCCACCGCCACAAGTGCGCTAACCGCGCCGGCCAACCACACAGCGAGCAAATCAGAGCCACCCACGGTCGACAGTTTGCTGCAAAGCAAGCCAGTGCATGGGCCGTTGACACTACCCAATAGCGATGAGCAAGCGACGCTGGGCTTTTATCAACAAGGTACTCAGGTCTACGCCCTGTACAGCCGCCCCGATTATCAAGACGAAAGCCAGACCTATCACGATCTGATTGATAGCTTTACCGATGCGCACATCACCGCGGTATTTTTCCAAGATCTCGATGGCGGCGACAATAATGAAGTGGTGGTGATGTACAAAGATAAGCAAGGTCAACACCTGCGCGCCTATGCCATGATGAATGGCAGCTATATCCCGCTCAACGCCATGCAATCCAAGCTCAATGCGCTAGCGCCCAGCATCCAGCCCTTTACGGTTGCCGCCAGCCGCAAAGCCTTGCGCACCTTACAACCGCAAGATTACCGCGTCAGCTATGACTTACCGGCAGATAGCCCATCGGATATCAAAGCGCTGTTACGTGGCGAACTGCAAAGCCCCGCACAACCGGCCGGCTATCTGGATGAGCAAGGCTACCCTGTTGATAAGGCCGCGATCGCCACATTTGCCATTACCCGTTATCCAGCACTGACGCGCTCCGTCACCACCGCCGATGGCCAAGTCCTGACCTATGTGTTAACCCAAGTGTTAGCCCGTAACGGCGGATGCCAAGGTGAGGATTACAGCTTTAACACCTTGAAAATCGGCTATATGCGCGCCGACCTCCCGCCCGCCACATTTGACTACGACGACGAAGCGTCATTAATCAACCATCCTCCGTCGCCCAAACCCGAGTATGACGGCCCGTATCTGCAATTCAGTGTCACTAACTGCTATGCCATGCCACAGGAATACGGCAACTACGTGCAAGGTAAACAGCAAGGGCGCTGGGAATCTGTCTATCCCGACGAAGGCATTTTGCAATCCGGCGGCAACTATGTTGACGGCCAACGCCAAGGCACTTGGACTGAATGGGATGGTGCCAGCAACAACAATTGGCACGGCCAATATAAAGATAATTTCAAAGAGGGATTATGGCTGCTCACCACCGATAGCCAACCGCCAGTGGTGCTGGCACGGGAAAATTACCGTCATGGCCTGCGTAACGGCCCTGCCGAACGCTATACACAGCTTGCCGAGGATGACGCACCAAGTTCGGCGAACAGCGCCAATGCGCTACGGTTGATCTATAAAGGCGAATACCGCGATGAGAAGAAAGTCGGTCATTGGATAGAAACGGTCGATGGCAAACGCCAAGAGTCAAACTATCAGGATGACGTCCTGCACGGCATGCAGAAAAAGTATAACGCGGACAATGTGCTGATCCAGCAAAGTACCTACCAGCATGGCCAACTACAAGGTGAAATGCGGCGCTTTTATCAATCGGGGCAATTATTGCAAATAACCAATTACCAGCAGGGTCAACCGGTGGGCGAAGAGTTTTATTTCTATGATGGCCAAGTCAAAACCGGCCCATTACGGTCTTGGCAAAACTGGAAACTGATCAAACCGGCTAACCCCAATGCCCACTGCGATCCGCAAGACGAAGAAGATTGTACTCCAGCTGGCAAGCCACGCCCCGTCAGTATTCTCTTCGGCGAACAGCGCGAATATGCGGAAAACGGCCGCCTGACATCTTTGTCTTACCAAGCGGGGGAGACCAAAGAAGGCAATGCCTACCGCTTTAATGATCGCGGCCAATTATACGATGTGTCGGCGTATTATCACGGCAAACAGCAAGGCCTCAGCTCAGGCTATAACGTCGACAAAAAAGAGCCCCGTTTGGTGCGAGTCATGTCGCAATGGGACAACCGGATCTCCGGCGTGAGTTACGGCTTTGATAGCAATAAAAACAGCCTGCGCTACATCGGCCAAGCCTGTCAAAAACCGGATGAAACCTATGCCGGCCAGCCTTATCTCTGGGATAACGCCGGCGCCAGCTGTGGCTCACAATTTACTTTCCATCCGAACGGACAGGTAGAGCGGATCACGTGGAAAGACAGTGGCTGGGATATCACCGAAGTGGTCTACGGTGAAAGCGGTGACCTCGGATTCGAACTGCGCTATGCGGGCAATAATGTCTTTTTTAAAAACCGCTATATGACGGGCAGTAAGAGCGAGTCTATATGGATTACCAAACTGACCAGCCCTAAGACCCGTACCGAGAAAGGTCGCACCTTTAGCATACCGGTCAACTCCGATAGCGACGGGATTGGCTATAAAAAATACTATACCGATGGTCGTCTACTCGATGAGTCCATCTTCAACGGCACCGACCACCACTGCTGGCGGCGTTACTCCAAAGACGGCAGCATCGAGAATAGCAACAACAAATGTGACAGGGTCCCCCCATTGACCACAACCCCAGCAGAGACAGCAAACTCAGCAGAGGTTCCCGTCAGCCAATAAACGGGCGGTGCACATAAACGCGACTGAAAAAATCAGCGATAACTTGCGCTAAATCGCACAAAACAAAAAGCGGCCTTCGTATCTCGAAGTGCCGCTTTTTTATCCCAGTGCATCATTCAGGCCTACCAGCGCCGGTCGACCGGTTACCGCCAGTGCCCCTTAACGGTACAAGCGGATCATCGGCAGACAGATCTCCAACTGATACTCCAGCTCCGCTAAAAAACCGCCTAATATCCGCGACAGCGCGGGGTAAAAATCCCCTTCGGTGGCCTGCTGCAACAGCTGCACAAAGCGCCAACTCCACGGCAACAGATGCTCGCGTAACAGCTCAATCACCGCCTCTTCGCGCTCTTGCTCCAGCAGATAGGCCAGCGTCAGCAACATCAGACCGATATGGTCTTCCGGCTCACCGGCAGTGTGGTGCAATAACAGTTGCTGAGTCTGCAAAAAAGCACGATAGCGCCGCGTCGAGGCCGCATCCAGACGGTTTTCCGCATCCTGATAGACCGAGCCCCACGGCGGAACTGGTGCCAAACCCTGCTCCGGTGCGGTAAACAGCACCCGAAACGAATAGGCTTTATCTTCCGTGGTCAAGTGCAACACGCGACACCAATACGGAACTTCATCTTCCTCTGGCCAATCGGCCAACTCCGGCAAGCGGGTCAACGCCGCCAAAAATGGCTCCGCTGCCGCCGAGTCCGGCGCATAATACAACAATCCACCCAGAATGCGGGCTACACTGGCACTCATAACGGCCCCTGCTCCTGTAGGCATCAGCGGTAACGATGTCGGCCTGATCCGCCTTTGCGTTACCGGCACTCCTGTCCGCAGCGCAGTTTCCCGCTACGGACAGACTCATCCTTGTATTTGAACATCACTCTTGTTAAATAAGCCTCCGCGATCAGCGGCGCAGAGCTTTATTCGTATTACCTTACGTCAGACCCTATTTTATCTGCAACTGGGCATAGCAACATTTTGCTCACATACCGCATCAGTTGTTCATTCTATAAACGGCATGCTCACCCACGGCTCTGATGGACGACTTTTCAGGAAGTCACTTTCCCATGCCCACTGCTGATGTGCCCGCAAAAAAGCCGGTGCATCAAAGGCATGCCCATTCGCTCGGCCAAAGCGCGCGATAATCGTCAGCTGCTTAATATCCTGAGCATCGGCCACTTTACCGTCGACAGAGCCCGCCGGTTGATACGGCACATTCCACACCGCATTCGGGTCAGAGACATACGGTTGTGGATCTTTATCGTACTCGGCGCAAATATCACGTGATGACGGATGATCAGCTTTATTCAGGTAGACATCGTAGGTGTCGGCCAACATCGCTTTACCGACCTCGGTATTGATCTTGCCGTCATATTTTTCCATCAGCTGGATCCAGCGCAAACGGCGCGCCCCCTCTTGCTGACGGATATCGTTGTAATCGGAATCCGTGCCTTCGATATACCGGATCCGTGGATCTGCCGAGACGTTTTCACCGGTGTAATAGCCTGACGCCGTCTCGTTAAAATACTGGTACACCCGACCTTGGCCAAACTTAGCAATCCGGTTGTTATTAATATCGCCAATCAACCAAGTATTAGCATAACCGCCGTTATTGCCCTCTTGCATCAGCTGCACCCACTTATCAATGTTGGGCGCATACTGTGCAGCTTGCCGTACCCGAATAAATTCAGGGATCCCGCCTGCACTCCAATCTGACACATTGGCAATGGTGGTTTCGACAAACGCCAGCCCAGCACCGGTTTCCCAAAAATCGGTACCGGACTCAATCATGCCCGGCACAGTCTGGAAGGCCATCTTGTAGCCTTTATCTGGCGTGATATTCAAAATCACATTATCAAATTGCCCCGACCAGAAATCATCGAACGTTTCATGCCCAATCACGATCCCCTTGCCAGCAGTGGCCTTACCGGTCGCCACAAAGGCGCTGCAATTACCGTGCGCCTCAGCGCGCAGTGCGGGCGCAGCCAACTGCCCCAGATCTTGCTTGTTCACACTGGGATAAGGCGACGGAAATTTCGAAGCATTAATCAGCCCCGGCTCCACCCACTTGCTGTACTCTTGCATCCCCACTGAAGGCCACCAATAACCGGTCAGCTCAATCAAATCGTTCCAAGTAACAATGTCATCCAGCGAAACCTGCAGCCCCGCAGCGCTCAGACCATCGGCCACCCCTTGCATCTCTTGCAACAACTCGGCGGGGATCTTCCCTTCGGTCTGCTCTATCGCCGCTTTCTTCCACGCGTGATAAGGCACACCGGAGGTTAAGTAGGTCATGCTCCATAACCCTGTCCACGCCGATTTAAAATCGGGCGCAATCAGATAGCCATATTGAAAGCCACGGGCATAGGGGTCGCCTTTAATCCCCACATGCCACCAACCGGCTTTTTTCTCTAACTTGCCACCCGCCAGCCATTTTTTCTGCTGTTCGGTCAACGCCTTTTGATACAACTCACCGGCTACCGGCTGATTAATTTCAGCCGCCGATTCAGGCGGAATATAGTTCTCTTGTTGTTGGTTAACCGCAGGCGCTGCCTGCGCAGCTAATCTCGGGGTAGCCAAGGCCGGAGTGGCCAACATCAGGCCGGCCATGCTCAGCGCTGCCGCCACTGATCCGGCCAACCGAGAAATTCGGTGATTTGCATTCATGTTCAATAACTCCCTCTGCGAGCCCACAGGCACAGCACATTGCGTGGAAAGACGGGGCGAGATCTGAATATCACGCTACTGCGCATGACTATGCGCGCATAACCGGCAGGAAATCCTGTACCGCACCATGTACGAATGTAAGCAGACACACAAACTGTGTCTGGTCGCCGAGGGAAAAGCCAAGCAAAAGAAAATAAAATCAAAGGGATGAAAAGCAAAAAGCGGCTTTTATTTGCAACGCCACGCTATCTGCTGAAGCACAATCCCACCACTTTCACAGATAACAACATTCTGTTGCAAAAATAAGCGAAATGCGCAAATCTCATGCAGAGGGGCCACGCATCAACCATACTTAACGCTAGGCAAACCGACAGCCAGCAGCGTAATCGGTGATGGATAGCGTAAGCCCATTCACGGACGAATTTTCCTCTTCGATAGGCGGTGTGACTATGCAGACAGTATCTTTCTCCGTTATGTCGCAAGCTCTTAGCCTGAGCGCGACAACACAACATCTCCGGCATGCAAGCGTACGCGGCTTGGCGCGGTGTACCGCTCTGGGGCTAGCCTTGCTGGCATGCGCGTTACCGACGTATGCCGCAACGCAAAGCGATGCCAGACAAGAGCAAGTGCACTATGAGTGCGGCGTATTTACCCCACAAGCGGTAGAGGCTACCTATCAGTACAGTGAAAGCGGCCCACAGCATGTGGTGTTACGTTATCAGGGTGCAGAGTTGATATTGCCCTATGTCGAGCGCAATGGGCGCGTGCTGACTTTTATCAGCGAAGGACACAAGTGGGAAGTCGACTACCCGCATCCTGCGGTCCCCGGCCCACTGGATAATGGCCGCCTATCACAGCGTCAGCCACATCAAGTCAAAGGCTGGCTCTTGGCTATCGAACAGCCATTAGAGCGCGAATGCATGGCGCATACCCAAGTTGCCACCAGCGGGTGAAATGCACGCCAGTACTGGCAGAACGCGATCTTGTGCGCTGACGAGAAGATTGGCCGCGGATCTCCGCGGGTATCAATCAAGCGCATATGAATTACAGATGAATAAATAGCTCAGCCAAAAACAACCACGCCGCAGTCAGAACGCCCGACAGCGGCGTTTTTTTATCTTTAGCGCATGTATTTAGCCATGCGATTCAGCATACCTTTTGGCCACAAGGATTATTGCCACAAAGGTTATTACGACAAAAGTTATTGCGACAAGGACTCGGCCTGCTGCGGCGTGGATGGCTCGATATTCAGCACCCGATTGGCAATGGTTGCCGCTATGATCGACCCATTCACATTGAGCGCCGTCCGCCCCATGTCCACCAACGGCTCGATCGCCATTAACACCCCCACCAGCGCAATCGGGAAGTTCAGCGCCGACAGCACAATCAAGGCCGCAAAGGTACCGCCGCCGCCAACACCGGCCACGCCAATCGAGCCCAGCGCAATCGCCGGTAGCAACGTGGCTAAAAATGCCGGATCGAGCGGGTTAATCCCCAAAGTTGGCGCAATCATCGCCACCATCATCGCCGGATAAATGCCCGCGCAGCCGTTTTGCCCCATGTTGGCACCAAACGACGCGGCAAAGTTAGCAATACTGTCTGGGATCCCCATACGTTTTTGCGCTTCGATACTGAGCGGAATCGACGCGGCGCTACTGCGAGAGATAAAGGCAAAAGTCAGCACTGACCAAACATTTTGCAGATAATGCAGCGGATTTTTTCCCAACAGCAACAAAATCAGCATGTGCACCACAAACATCAGCAGCATCGCGGCGTAACACAAACCGATAAAACTCAGCAGGCTCAAAATATCTTGCAGACGGTAATGCGCCACCACGTTGATCATCAGCGCCATCACCCCATACGGAGTCAGGGCAATCACGGTGCGAACCATCTTCATCACCCACAGCTGCACGGCATCAATGCCTTTACCGATCAGTGCGCCTGCCTCCGGCTTATCATGACGCAGTTGCAACAACGCCACCCCAGCCAGTACCGAGAAAATCACCACCCCAATCACTGACAGTGAACGGCTACCGGCCAGATCGGCAAACACATTGGTGGGGATCAGCGATAACAACAATTGTGGCAGACTCAAATTCTGCACTTCTGCGGCGCTGCTTTGCAGCTCAGCGCTATTTAGCACGCCGTGGCTGAGCAGCCCTTGCGCGGTCAAACCGCCAAGCGAGGTCGTCAGCACGCCGACAAAACCGGCGATCATCACCAACACCAGCATTGCCGCAATCACCACCGCGCTGATCCGCCCCAGCGAACGGGCATTTTCCAGCTTATTAATGGCCGACAAGATGGAAATGGCAATCAGCGGCATCATCACCAACTTCAGCAAGCTGATGTAGCCGCCACCGACAATTTTCAGCCAGCTCAACGCCAGCACGACCTGCGGATCATCGGCGCCAAAGAAATACTGCATGCCGGCACCAATGGCGACACCCAATACCAAACCGATTAATACCAGACGGGATAATTTACACTCTGCGGCCTGCAGTTTGATTAACAGCCAGCAGCACAACAGGAAAAGGGTACAAACAGAAAGGGTTAACCAGGGCATGTTACACTCGAAATAGCCTTGCAGGTCAATACTGCAAATTATTCATTACTATGAGAGCGCCGTGTTCAACAGACGGCACTGCCTGTGCTTACCGCCGCGCTAATCGCGCGGGCAGCTTTCTGCCTTAACTTGTCGAAAGACGAAATTAGCGAAGTCGAAATTGGCAAACCCGAGAAAAAACGCATTTATCTCTCGCTGCCGTATACGAATAACATCGAGGTAAGGCAGAAATACACGCCGGTAGTTTATTCCTCTTGTTTCACATAGTCACAATAAAAAACAATATAAACAGGACGATAAACCAACGTTATCCCCACTCATAATCAGATAACTAGCATATTGCTCGATAAATAGCCGCCAAACAGGTATGTATTGGCCTGTGTTTGGGCGGCTATTGCGTTTTTATCGTGGGCACAGATTGGCAACACCAATACCGTTTTTCTAACGGCAATTCATTCTGCGCACGATAATGCGGTGTTACTGCGATTTGACGTTTACCGCCTGCGACTGCCAGCGAATTTGCTCACCAGAGGCCAACTGCGCCAGTACACTGAGTGGCGGCAAGGTGTTGCCCGCTACCTGCTGCGCTTGCTGACTAAAATTGGCGGTAATCAACGAACCATCACTGAAACGTGTTTGCTGAACTAGCCCATCGGCGGTCAACCAGCGTAACTGCTCCAGTTGCTTATCCCACAGTTGGCGGTGCAACGGTAAAAAGGCGTGCTGATAATGTTGCAGCGCCTTAATCCGCGCACTACCGGCTTTCGCCGTATTGCGATTTAAGTGCACCATCGGCGGTGTGTTGTAGAGCATCGCGGTGATATCACGCCAGCCTTGCACATCACTGAACTTCAGGCTGTCGCTGTGCCAGTGGTGGCTGCTGATGATCTCGTCATGAAACACCGCTTGATACAGCGGTAATCGGTATTGCGGCGCAAACAACAGCTGCTGATACGGCGCTTTAACCTGTGCCGGACGAAAGAAAAAGTCTGGCTGATTATGCGGATACCACGCACCGAGAAAATACGGCGACTGACGATTTTTGGTCATCTCCGGATCGCCCCAGCCAAACCCGACCGTCTCCAGACCATGAGCAAAGGCCAAGCCACGTGCCGTCACCGCATTGCCGTCTTCCGAGCCAGTCACCCAGCCTTGCGCCGCGAGCCATTGCAAACGCGCGTTAAAATCTGCCGCCATCACACTGGCATGCTGATCCAACGGCGGCTGGGCGTTTGGTTTTGACTGTTCTTGTGACTTGTCTTTTGTCTTCTGTTTTGACGCGAGAGCGCTGCGTGAACGGTAATCATTCAGCGCCATACCAGCGGCATCGACATCCATAAACAGGCTATTAAACTTGCCAGTCTGCATCAGCGCCTGCACCCGCGCCTCGGCATACGGACGGATACAGCCCGGATTCAAATAACTGCCTTTACCACGAAAACCAGGTAGCGGCTGACCGTCAGCTTGGATAATGCCGCAGCGTTGACGCCATGCATCGGGGATCTGCGCGCTCAACCAGCTGTCATTAACCCCCGCCGGAATGGCCGTACCATACGAGTCATAACTGGCCAACACATACCCTGCCGCCCGCCCCGCCTCAACCACCTGCGGCTGATAAAACGCCGGCATCCAGTTATCTAACCCTAACCACAGATGAGTTAATCCGGCTTGTTGCAACGCGGTCAGCATGCCCTGACTCAATCCGCTGCCCCACAGATTATCGGCCAGCAACCAAGCACTGGCGTGCTGGCGCAGATAGGCACGCCGTTGCTGCGCCGCCTGAAATTGTGCCGCGATACTCTGCGCACCTTCCGCGCGCGGTAATGACACCGGAAACTGCGCATTCAATGCCTGATTAAGCGCCTCGACCAACACCCGGCGCGTATAGCGATTGGCCGGCTCTTTTGCGCTAGCTAGCGGCGTCAGCTCACGTCGTGTCGCGGCATCAAGATGACGGGCTAATTGCGGATCACTGAGCAAAAAGGTGGCTAACGCAGGCCAGTTGGTCACATCATCCACATCAATCAGATCGCGGCCAAACAGGTAGACGTGCGAGGCACCGATTAATTTGGCCACCTCGGGGTTAGCGGCAATCTTGGCACTTAACGGCTCGCGCAGACCAACCTCTTGCCGCCACTGCCGATAACGGCGCGCACCAGACAGCCAATCATTGCCGGTATGCAGCAAAACCGTCAGCTCGGGGGCCGGACTAAGCGGGTCAAAACGATGCTCAGCTTGCATCGCCACGTTGCCATTTTGACGGGTAGCAAACGCCAACTGATTATCAAACGGCGTGAGTAAAATCAGACTGGTATAGGGCGCAGCGTTTGCACTCGTTGTGGTAGCGTGAGTTGAAGTTGTTGCCGTAGCGGCCGTATTCGCCACACCTATATTGGCAGCACTTAAATTAGCCAAACTTAAGCGCAACGTCCAAAACGGGAGTTTCAAATCTTGAGTGGTATTGCTGCCATCGTAAGATTGCTGCAAAAACGTCGCCCAGCGCCGATCGGTAACCGGCACCCGCATCCCTTCACTAAACGGCAATGCCAGCTCACTGACCTGCGGTGCGAGGCTAAACCAGCGCAGTGTTATGGGGGCGCCCTCTAGCGAACGCGCGCGCACCGTCAATCGCACATCACCATCTTCACTGCGCGCCTCGACTACCGCCTGTGGCCACTGCCACTGCGCCCGTGTCGCTTGTACCTGCAACGCGCTGACCGCGCGCTTTTCGCCCCCATCACTCACCGGATATGCGACAGGCGCATCTTGCCCTGCCGCATCTGGTAGCCAGCTAATCGCCAAGGTCTGAGGTTCAATCAGATACTGACCACCGGTTGCCGGCAAACTGATAGCGGGTAGGATAGGCTGCGCATACAGCGGCTGCGCTGCTAACACGCCACTTATCAGCAACGCCGCGGTACGCCAAGCTGAAGGACGCAAAAATAAAAGTCGCAAAACTAAGCGCGACGGTATTTTTCTGGTCGATACCAACAGCGAACCTGCGCCAAACAAACTGCGCAAAGAGATAGACAACATGACGATATTCCTTGTAGTAGGCGATACCACCGTATTACAGCGCATACCAACCGGCCAATTGTCATCGCAACGTCATCAATGCACGCTCGCGTTACTCATCGCGTGCAACATGTTGCTGTCTTACTGCTCCCCTTGCGCGCTGCGCACCCAGCGTAGCGGTAAGGTCAGCCGCTGCTGCTCAGCAATGCGCAGTTGTCCTTGATAGCGGGTCTGCGTCACCACCGCACTCAGCCACACCGCCTTGGCGGGGATCGTCTCTGGCAATTGCGCCGCGCCCTGCGCATTTAACCGGATCGGCCACGGCGCACCGAGCAAACGATATTCTGCATCAAACCACTGCCACTGCAACGAGACCGCCGGACAGCTGCGTACCGTCACTGGCGGCGTCAGTTGCAGTCGATTACCCTGCCCGTCCAACTGCACCCAGCGCTGCTGCGGCCATGGGGTTAGCAAAATCGACTCTGTCCCCACGCTTGGCCCCGCACTTGGCGCCGTGGCGACTTGCGGCTCCGATGGGTTCGATGATAGAACCGAGCGCGTGATCTGATATACGCCAGAAGGCAGTGGTGCGGAAAGCTCAGCGCTTTCTAACTCGATGTCCTCAGCCTCTTGCTTGGCGTGATTAGCCGCGCTCACCGCTGCCGCGTCCGGCGTCAAACGAACGGTTGTCGATGCCCCTTCCAGCTGCATAGCCTGATCGGCAGCGCTGCTCCAACGCACCTGAAATGCTTGATGCTCCCCGCTGCTACGCTGCTGTAACGATAAGCTGGCCGGACTGTCCGTCACCGATGGCAACAAACGGCCACACTCACTTTCTTCCAAAATAGCCTGATACAACGGCTGCCAAGCACTGACCGGTACCGACTGCGCGCGCACCGCCGACAGCAAATACTGCCACGCCAGCGCACTATCGCCAGCGGCCAAGGCTTGATAGGCCGGCGTCAAAGCGCTCGCAGCAAACCAGCTACCGGCAAAGCCACTGTCGGCACGAGCATTCACGCTGCTGCCGAGCACGCCAGCCAACAGCAGCCCAGTCATCACCGGTGACCGAAAAGTTTGTCGGATTCTCATCATCTCTCCTGTGCATCTGCGGGATTCAGGCGATAGCCCATGCCGCGGACGGTATCAATGTGCAATAGCGGCAATTTGCGGCGTAAATTCAAAATATGGTTATCGACCGTGCGGGTCGACGGAAAGGCCTCATACCCCCACACCAGATTCAGCAGTTCATCACGATGAAACACGCGCCCACACCCGCGCAGCAGCAGCGCCAACAAGCTGAACTCTTTGGGTTTTAATGCCACTTCCTCGCCATCAAGCCATGCTTGCTGACGAGCCAGACTCACCGTCAGCTGCTGCGGGCCAACCCGATATTGCAGCAACACTTCGCCGACCGGACGCAACTGAGCACGAACGCGCGCCAGCAGTTCAGCAGCGACAAACGGTTTGAGCACATAATCGCGCGCCCCGGCTTGCAAACCCGCGATCCTGTCTTCCACCTCGGTGCGCGCAGTAAGCACGATCACCGGCAGCGCCTTGAGCGACAGCCAATCCGGCAACCACTGCAAACTATCGCCTTCGGGCAATTGGCGATCCAGCACCACCAAGTCGGCACGCATCCAGCACTCCGCTACATCTGCGCAGCGACGCACCCAGCTCACCTCCAGCCCATCTTGTTGCAAACAGGCCGCCACCCCTTCGCCCAGCGGAACATCATCTTCCACCAGCAATATCCGACTCATCGTGGTAACTCCAAGGTATAGCGGGTTGGACGGCGCTGTACGCGCAATCGTCCGCCGGCGCGTTGCATCATGCGCCGCACCAAAAATAGACCAATCCCCATGCCTGATTCGTGCGATGTGGTTGCACTCGAAATAGCACGCGACGCTCCCTCACCCGCATCTTCCACCGTCAACGACAAACGCTGCGCTGATAATTGCACCCGCAAGGTGATCGGTGCACGGCCATGCTGCAGAGCATTGCGGATCAAGTTATCCAAACACAAGGCCAGCCAATAAGCTGGTACTGTCACCGGCTGAGACTCAATCGCCGCCGAGTCAACATCGACAGTCAGCAAATCGGTGTATTTCTCGGTCACGCCTTCCAGCCACTCGTCCAGCAGCACTGTCTGCGTTGGCCAACGCGCCCGGCCGGATAAGCTTAAAAACTCGCGACTGGTTTGCGTCAAACGCGCCAAGCGCGCCCCATCACCTAACGCACGCCCCAACGCCAGCTGGCCCGCCGGAGACAACGCGGCATACTCATCGCGTAACGTCTCGAATGCGAGCGCTAAACTCGCCACCGGAGTGCGCAGTTCGTGCGTTAATAATTGCAGCACAAAGCGGCGCTCCTGCGCGGCCCGCCGCCGTAACCACAATAAACGCGCCACCCACAAGGCACACAGCGCCAACGCGCCCCACAGTAACCAACCACGATTAAAGCGCGCGGGAGCAGGCTGCACACACAGCGCCCCCACCGGCAGCGGACACTGCGCCACGCTATCGCGCGCCACCAGCGTAATCCCCGCTTGATGCGCCAACGCCTGCCACTGCGCGCGCTCAAGTCGCTTAAGCCCAACCGGGCTGCTCAGCCACAAACGCTCGGCACTATCCAGCGCCCAGCTATCGCCACTGAGTAGCGTATCGCGCTGCGCTGGCGCTAATGCCGCCAACGCCTGATGCAACGGATGCGCGCTGTCGTCCACACTCAGCCAATTGGCATACTCTGACCGCAGTGTTGCCATGGGAGCCGCAAGCCCCCGCGCCTGTAACCAGCGCAGATAACGATCCGCATAGCTGCCACCGGCAGGATAACGTAGCGGCGCTTGAGTCAAAAAGGGGCGTAATTGCGCTGTCGATAAAGGCTGGCCCTGACACAGCGCCGCCTCAAAGCGGTACGCCTTATCCAGCCCAGCAGGCAACGTCACCGGCGAGGCATTATCAATGGTAAGCGGACAATCTCGACTAAAACGGTAGAGCGCGCGCAAGGCCGACCAACCATACTCTGACGTCATCGGATACCGGCTACCACTTAGCAGCAGCCCCTGCGGAAACTGATTCAACGTCTGCTGCGTCACCACCGTGGTCGCACGGCTCTCGGCGCGCTGACTAAACTGCTGCCATTGAGGCAACAAGCGTTGCGCCAGATTATCCCCCTCACCGAGATGCACGGCTGGTGCGGCTAACGCGCTAATCGGCAAGCTGAGCGCCCAAAGCAGACCTAACATTCCCAACAGAGCCGACTCCCAAAACATATTGGGCAACGTATAGCGTGCGCGGGCATACGTCCATCGCGTCCAGCGGGTTTGATCGCGGCAATCCTCAGCCATCGCTCACGTACTCATAAAAAGAAAAGAAAATTATACGCATAAATTCATGGCAACGGCAGGCAGCTCTCTCGCCACAGCAAGGCGCAGATCCAGACCCTAGGCAACAGACACGCAAAGCACAACGAAAAGGAAAGGGATGAATAGAAAAAGCAGCAGAAGAGAGAAAAACGAAAGCCGCCCTAAACAGGACGGCTTTTATTGGGAGAAATCGGCTTTGTTGAGCACAGTGTCAGACACTGTTACCACCATCCGTCTCACCGTTGCGGAGAGTGCTCGTCGGGATGGTCGTCGGTCACCAATCACATTACCTCGGCAAAGCAGTTAGATTCCATTTTCTTAGCCACAGCAAACACCTGACCTTTCGCGGCATGCGGCTTTAACTGTGCCAGTTCACCATCATTCAGCGGATGGGTTTGCTGATGATCTGGGTGTGGCTTGGACACAGTCCACTGATGCTAACCACTGCTAAATACCAGCGTCTTGCCTTGTGCTTGATTTACCGGCAGTACCAGCTCTTGATCCGCATACTGCAGAGTCACCTGAGTCACTTGATCACCGGCATAGTGATAAGTCGCATTCACTGGGTTTGGATTAAACACCCCACAGCTGTACTGAACTTGCTGTTGAACCACTTCAACGTTTTGCGCACTGGCCGGAGCCGCCGCAGCCAGCAGCATGGTCGTTGCCGCAGCCAATACACTCATATTCATCGTCATGTCACATATCCTCATCAATTAATGTCTTCATTACAGGTTCTACACCACCGTCAGACCGCTATGGCCAATAACGCAAATGGTGTCGAGAAACATATTATAAATTGAATAATTACGCTCAATTTATGAATACATATTTATTTATGAGGTATAAGACATCAAGTAACTTAATGTAACAAAATGTTTCCTTGGATTTTGTGGCGTGATGAGGTTCACAAAACAAAGGGTGGTGAAAATGAAATGTAATTGAAAATCAATCAATTAAAGCCGAATGAGCGATCTGTGCTATTTTCTGGCCGATAAAAGAAATCACAGTAATAGACATGTAGTCACGCAACAAAAGTGAATTTAAATGCTATTTTTAGCCGCGCATACTCACAAGCAGCATACTAACCGCCCCCACACAAATTGCATACATATTCGTTACTGATATTTCCATTTATGACTGGCAACCGCGATTTACCGTGTAATACCGCCAGCAACAGCACAAACCTAAAAGACGTAAAAGCCAGAAAAAAGGGAAAGGGAAAGGGAAAGGGAAAAATTAGCGCACAATAGCTAACCACCAAACCCACACACCGCGCAAAATCACAATAACGCCCCAGTCAGCTTCGCGCGCCTAGGGGCAAACCCGCCGCACAAGCACACCTAAGCGTGCCTGACAAAAGAGATCACTCGACCCGTACCGCCGTTCCCGTAACACTGACCATCAACATCCCACCATCTTTACCGACGGTTTCATAATCCACATCGATGCCCACCACCGCATTGGCGCCTAACTCTGCCGCCTGCGCATTCATATCGGCGAACGCCATTTCGCGCGCTTTACGCAGTTCATCTTCATACGCACCAGAACGGCCACCGACAATGTCACGGATCCCCGCTAAAAAATCCTTGAAGAAATTGGCCCCCAAAATCGCCTCTCCGGTGACAACGCCGTGATAAGAGCGAATAGTGCGCCCTTCCAATGAAGGGGTGGTCGAATTAATCATCTGCATACTCCTAAAATACCCTATTGCGGCATTTATCATGCGCCATAATTTGGCATTACACCACTGCGGTTAAAACACCTTGGCTTATTCCATTGTAAAGCCCGTTTTATAAACAACATACCGCATTATTCTTATGCTAGTTTAACTATGGTTAATAGTTATTAGCAGATACTGGTTAATGTCTAACGCTGCGCATTATAAAAACACTATGTTGCATAATTATATAAATAAACGCTGATCTCAGCGGTATATCAGAGAGGTTACCGTGAAAAGAAAAAAGAGATCATTTCTTCTCAGCGCATTGGCCATCGTGTTGCTGGCCAATACGATTTATTTTCTTATTGGCCACACTCTACTCAATGATAACGACAGCCTAAAAATTAAAATTGACTCTCTGTTGCAAAAAACCATCCCCGCCTTAAATTTATCCGGCTCGTTAATGATGTCGACCGACGAATTACGCTACGCCTTGTTAGATCTTCGTCTGCAAGGAAAACCGTCTGCCCAGATCCGCAACAGCAAAGAGCAACAAGCCGTCAGCACCGCCATTACTGACTATTATCCGCTGATTGAATCCACCGAAGAGCACCAAATTTATCGCCGCCTGCAAGATAACTGGCTCCTGTATCTCGATGGCCTGAACGAGCAGGTGCAAAGCGAAACAGACTTTCTCCGCAGTATCGATTACCTGCGCAAAATCGATAATCTCAGTTACGCTCTAGTGCAGAAAAATAATGACTATATTGGCGAGATCCGCTCCCACGAAAACCAATCGCATTTAAAAGCCGCACAACTGTTTGGCTATGGATTTATTTTTAATCTCATCTTCCAAGCGATTGCCGTCACCCTGCTGTATCGGCTGTATATCAGTAAAAATGACGCCATCTTATCCGCTGAAGTTGACCCACTAACCGGTATGTATAACCGCCGCAAAATTGCGCGTATCTGGGATAAAATTAACATCCACAACAGCGCAATTGTGGTACTGACCGATATCGATTTTTTCAAAAAGATCAATGACACCTATGGCCATGATGGCGGAGACTTTATTTTGCGTGAGGTTGCCTTGCTATTTCAGCAAATTATTGGCGAGCAAGGTGTGATAGCCCGTGTCGGTGGAGAAGAGTTTGCTTTTTTATTCAAAAAACATACTGTCGATCAAGCCTTTGCATTAGCCGAACAGATTCGTGAGAGCGCCGAACAGCGCCAATTTGACTATAACGGCACCCCAATTCAGCTAACGTTATCCTTTGGGATTGCCCGCGCCACCAGCAAACATGATAGCTTTGAAAAAGTGTACTCAGCGGCGGACCGTCTGCTGTATCAGGCTAAACACAGCGGCAGAAATCGCGTCTGCCGCTAAAAACGCCATGAGCCAGCGCAGCAAAGGCCGAATCAATACTGATCCGCCCTAGCCTCTTACGAAGCTTTAGCTTCAAAGCGCAGCAAATATTGCTGCGTCAGACGGCGCGCATCCACCAACTGGCTTGGCGTCATCTCTAACTCCACATCTTCGCGGGTCGCCAGCGCCCCTTGCAAACCATTAGCACCCGCCACCGATAACCACGCATACGCCTGCACAAAATCGGTCGACGTGCCTTCACCGTTGGCATACATCAACGCCAAACTATACTGCGCATCGGCATCATTTTGCAGTGCCGCTTGCTGATACCAGTACACAGCTTGCGCATTATCCTGTGCAACGCCTTGACCGGCGGCATACCACAGCGCCACGTTATATTGCGCCTGCACATCGCCTTGCTCAGCCGCTTGGCGATACCAATCAAATGCCTTTTTATCGTCGCGCCGGATCCCTTGCCCATTGGCATACATCGCGCCCGCATTACATTGCGCCACCACATCACCCTGCTGCGCCGCTTTCTCATACCAATACAGGGCTTTTTTGGCACTCACCGGCACCCCGCGCCCCTGTTGAAACAGGCGCGCTAAATTATTCTGAGCCTTCGCGTTGCCTTGCTCGGCGGCTTTTTGGTACCAATTGCGCGCTAGGTCATCATCTTGCGCAACGCCCAAACCGTTTTCGTAGGCACTGCCCAGATTGTACTGCGCCAGCGCAAAATTCTGCTGCGCCGCCTTCTGATACCACAATACAGCTTGCGCCGGATCTTGCGCCACCGCGCGCCCCACACTGTAGAAAATCCCCACATTGTACTGCGCTACCGGCTCACCTTGGTTCGCCGCTTGCTGATACCAGTACAACGCCTGCGCATCATCTTGCTCCACGCCGACACCATCGTCATAACGCACCGCTATCGCAAACTGCGCTTCCACATTCCCTTGCTTAGCCGCCGCCAGCGCCACCGCAACGGGCTTTGGCCACCACGGGTTAATCTGCGCCTCTTGTTCGGCATGCGCCACATTAGCCTGCCCCAGCGTTAGCGCACTGAGTAACACCGAAAGCACTCGTTTTTTCATGAGATCCCACTGCTTTTATTTTTTTGTCAGACAATATTTTATCGCGGCAACTGCCTGATTGCTGATGCTTTTCCGTGGCAAAACCCGTTATCTGCCGGTGAAAACAGCAAAACGTTAGCCAGATCACAGCTAAAGATAGAAGACAGAAGGCAGAAGGCAGAAGACAGAAATAGCAGGGATATAACAGCGATAGAAAAACAACGCGAAGAAACACAAAGAATCGTAAAGCTATAGAGGGAAAAACAAAGAAGAGATTCGCAAGGAAGCGAGAAGAATGGGGTGGCTGATGGGGCTCGAACCCACGACAACTGGAATCACAATCCAGGACTCTACCAACTGAGCTACAGCCAC
>NZ_JRKB01000048.1:0-2888 GCF_000800945.1 Plesiomonas sp. ZOR0011 | reverse complement strand
CATTCAGCCCGACATTATTTTGGGTTGTATGGTTAAGTGACTAAGCGTACACGGTGGATGCCTTGGCAGTCAGAGGCGATGAAGGACGTGCTACCCTGCGAAAAGGGTTGGTGAGCTGGGATGGAGCGCTATAGCCAACCATGTCCGAATGGGGAAACCCACCTAAGATAACTTAGGTATCGTTAAGTGAATCCATAGCTTAACGAGGCGAACCGGGAGAACTGAAACATCTAAGTACCCCGAGGAAAAGAAATCAACCGAGATTCCGTTAGTAGCGGCGAGCGAACGCGGAGCAGCCCAGAGTCTGAATCAGTGGATGCGTTAGTGGAACGGATTGGAAAGTCCGGCGATACAGGGTGATAGCCCCGTACACGAAGACGCATTGCTGTGAGCTCGATGAGTAGGACGGGACACGTGGTATCCTGTTTGAAGATGGGGGGACCATCCTCCAAGGCTAAATACTCCTGACTGACCGATAGCGAACCAGTACCGTGAGGGAAAGGCGAAAAGAACCCCTGTGAGGGGAGTGAAATAGAACCTGAAACCGTGTACGTACAAGCAGTGGGAGCACCTTCGTGGTGTGACTGCGTACCTTTTGTATAATGGGTCAGCGACTTACATTTTGTAGCGAGGTTAACCGAATAGGGGAGCCGTAGGGAAACCGAGTCTTAATAGGGCGAATTAGTTGCAAGGTGTAGACCCGAAACCCGGTGATCTAGCCATGGGCAGGTTGAAGGTTGGGTAACACTAACTGGAGGACCGAACCGACTAATGTTGAAAAATTAGCGGATGACTTGTGGCTGGGGGTGAAAGGCCAATCAAACCGGGAGATAGCTGGTTCTCCCCGAAAGCTATTTAGGTAGCGCCTCGGACGAACACCTACGGGGGTAGAGCACTGTTAAGGCTAGGGGGTCATCCCGACTTACCAACCCTTTGCAAACTCCGAATACCGTAGAGTGCTATCCGGGAGACACACGGCGGGTGCTAACGTCCGTCGTGAAGAGGGAAACAACCCAGACCGCCAGCTAAGGTCCCAAAGTCATGGTTAAGTGGGAAACGATGTGGGAAGGCTTAGACAGCTAGGATGTTGGCTTAGAAGCAGCCATCATTTAAAGAAAGCGTAATAGCTCACTAGTCGAGTCGGCCTGCGCGGAAGATGTAACGGGGCTAAACCATGCACCGAAGCTGCGGCAATGACATTTAGGTGTTATTGGGTAGGGGAGCGTTCTGTAAGCGGTTGAAGGTGTACTGTGAGGTATGCTGGACGTATCAGAAGTGCGAATGCTGACATAAGTAACGATAAAGCGGGTGAAAAGCCCGCTCGCCGGAAGACCAAGGGTTCCTGTTCAACGTTAATCGGAGCAGGGTGAGTCGACCCCTAAGGCGAGGCTGAAAAGCGTAGTCGATGGGAAACGGGTTAATATTCCCGTACTTGTGGTAACTGCGAAGGGGGGACGGAGAAAGTTAGGCTATCCGGGCGACGGTTGTCCCGGTTTAAGCGTGAAGGTGGAGAGACTAGGCAAATCCGGTCTTTCATTAACACTGAGGCGTGATGACGAAGCACTACGGTGCTGAAGTAGCTGATACTACGCTTCCAGGAAAAGCCTCTAAGCATCAGGTTACCAGAAATCGTACCCCAAACCGACACAGGTGGTCAGGTAGAGAATACTCAGGCGCTTGAGAGAACTCGGGTGAAGGAACTAGGCAAAATGGTGCCGTAACTTCGGGAGAAGGCACGCTGATGGTAGGTGAAGTCCCTCGCGGATGGAGCTGAACTCAGTCGAAGATACCAGCTGGCTGCAACTGTTTATTAAAAACACAGCACTGTGCAAACACGAAAGTGGACGTATACGGTGTGACGCCTGCCCGGTGCCGGAAGGTTAATTGATGGGGTTAGCGAAAGCGAAGCTCTTGATCGAAGCCCCGGTAAACGGCGGCCGTAACTATAACGGTCCTAAGGTAGCGAAATTCCTTGTCGGGTAAGTTCCGACCTGCACGAATGGCGTAATGATGGCCAGGCTGTCTCCACCCGAGACTCAGTGAAATTGAAATCGCTGTGAAGATGCAGTGTACCCGCGGCAAGACGGAAAGACCCCGTGAACCTTTACTATAGCTTGACACTGAACATTGAGCCTTGATGTGTAGGATAGGTGGGAGGCATTGAAACGTGAACGCCAGTTTGCGTGGAGCCGACCTTGAAATACCACCCTTTAATGTTTGATGTTCTAACGTTGTCCCGTAATCCGGGATACGGACAGTGTCTGGTGGGTAGTTTGACTGGGGCGGTCTCCTCCTAAAGAGTAACGGAGGAGCACGAAGGTTAGCTAAGCATGGTCGGACATCATGCGGTTAGTGCAAAGGCAGAAGCTAGCTTAACTGCGAGACGGACAGGTCGAGCAGATACGAAAGTAGGTCTTAGTGATCCGGTGGTTCTGAATGGAAGGGCCATCGCTCAACGGATAAAAGGTACTCCGGGGATAACAGGCTGATACCGCCCAAGAGTTCATATCGACGGCGGTGTTTGGCACCTCGATGTCGGCTCATCACATCCTGGGGCTGAAGTTGGTCCCAAGGGTATGGCTGTTCGCCATTTAAAGTGGTACGCGAGCTGGGTTTAGAACGTCGTGAGACAGTTCGGTCCCTATCTGTCGTGGGCGTTGGATGATTGAGGGGGGCTGCTCCTAGTACGAGAGGACCGGAGTGGACGCATCTCTGGTGTTCCGGTTGTCACGCCAGTGGCATTGCCGGGTAGCTAAATGCGGAAGAGATAAGCGCTGAAAGCATCTAAGCGCGAAACTTGCCCCGAGATGAGTCATCCCTGAGGCTTAGAGCCTCCTAAAGGGTTGTTGGAGACTACGACGTAGATAGGCAGGGTGTGTAAGCGTAGC
>NZ_JRKB01000047.1:0-23934 GCF_000800945.1 Plesiomonas sp. ZOR0011 | reverse complement strand
AGAGCCAGCAGGCGATTGTGGCGGCGCAAGCCAAAGATGATCCGGCGGCCGAAGCCGATGCGGTAATGCAGTATCTGGTTGTGGTGAGTGAGGCGTCCCATAACGTGGTGTTGTTACACCTGGTGCGTTGCTTAGCTCCGCTGCTGGAGCAGAATGTAAAACAGAATTTTGAGCTGCTGTATGCCCGACGTGAAAAGTTGGCGCAGGTCAGCAGCCACCGAGCGGAAATTGTGGATGCAATTTTGGCTCGTCAGCCGGAGGCGGCACGCGAAGCATCGCACCGTCATCTGGCGTTTATTGAGGAAACTTTGCTGGAACTTAGCCGTGAACACAGCCGTCAAGAACGGTCGTTGCGGCGGCTGCAGCAACGCAGGGATTGACCGGTAAATATATGCCGGCGAAAGCAGACCGAGAAGAAGGCGTTTTTCCGTCAGGTAACCCATACAGGGTCGCGGAAAGGCTTCCAGATTGAACAAAATTGACCGAACAAGCAGATAAGGAAGAACACCATGTCAGACATGATGAAAAATGACGTGGATCCGATCGAAACCAGCGACTGGTTGCAGGCTCTCGAATCGGTAATTCGCGAAGAAGGTGTTGAGCGTGCCCAGTTCCTGATCGATCAGATCATGGATAAAGCACGTGTAAACGGTGTGTCACTGCCAAGTGGTATCCACACTGATTACATCAATACCATTCCGGCGTCTGAACAACCGGCTTATCCGGGCAATCATGAGCTGGAGCGTCGTATCCGTTCCGCGATCCGCTGGAACGCCATCATGACTGTACTGCGTGCCTCCAAAAAAGACCTGGATCTGGGTGGCCACATGGCGTCCTTCCAGTCTTCTGCCACCATCTATGATGTGGCATTCAACCATTTCTTCCGTGCGCGTAACGAGCAAGATGGCGGCGATCTGGTGTTCTTCCAGGGTCACATCTCTCCGGGGATCTACGCCCGTGCGTTCATTGAAGGCCGCTTGACTGAAGAGCAGCTGAACAACTTCCGTCAGGAAGTGGATGGCAAAGGCGTTTCTTCTTATCCGCACCCGAAACTGATGCCTGAGTTCTGGCAGTTCCCGACCGTATCAATGGGCTTGGGCCCAATCAATGCGATTTATCAGGCGCGCTTCCTGAAGTATCTGAACGATCGCGGTCTGAAGAACACCACTGAGCAAACCGTATACGCCTTCTTGGGCGACGGTGAGATGGATGAGCCAGAATCCAAAGGTGCACTGACTTTCGCGGCCCGTGAGAAGTTGGACAACCTGTGCTACGTGATCAACTGTAACCTACAGCGTCTGGATGGCCCAGTGGTCGGTAACGGTAAGATCGTACAAGAGCTGGAAGGTCTGTTCCGCGGCGCTGGCTGGGAAGTGATCAAGGTTATCTGGGGTAGCAAGTGGGATGAACTGCTGAAGAAAGATACCTCCGGTAAACTGCTGCAGCTGATGAACGAAACTGTCGACGGTGACTATCAGACTCTGAAGTCCAAAGACGGTGCTTATGTGCGTGAGCACTTCTTTAACAAGTACCCAGAAACAGCGGCACTGGTTAAAGACATGACCGACGACGAAATCTGGGCGCTGAACCGTGGTGGTCACGATCCAGAGAAAGTTTTCGCAGCATTCCAGAAAGCCAAGCAGACCAAAGGTAAGCCAGTGGTTATTCTGGCCAAGACCATCAAAGGTTACGGCATGGGCGATGCGGCAGAAGGCAAGAACATTGCTCACTCCGTGAAGAAACTGGATATGGACAGCGTGAAGCAGTTCCGTGACCGTTTCAACATCAACCTGAGCGATGAAGAAACCGAGAAGCTGCCATACATCAAGTTCCCAGAAGGCTCGGAAGAGTACAACTACCTGCACGGCCGTCGTCAGGCGCTGAAAGGTTATGTACCAACCCGTCTGCCGAAGTTCACCCAAGAGCTGGCTATTCCAGCACTGGATGAATTCAAAGCACTGCTGGGCGAGCAGGCGCGTGATATCTCTACCACCATGGCGTTTGTGCGTGCACTGAACGTGCTGCTGAAAGACAAAGGGATTGGCCAGCATATCGTGCCAATCATTGCCGACGAAGCACGTACTTTCGGTATGGAAGGTCTGTTCCGTCAAGTGGGTATCTACAACCCGCAGGGTCAGAACTACACCCCGCAGGATCGCGAAGTTGTTTCTTACTACAAAGAAGACAAAGCCGGTCAGGTTCTGCAAGAAGGTATTAACGAACTGGGCGCAGGCTCTTCTTGGCTGGCGGCGGCAACGTCTTACAGCACCAACGATGTGCCAATGATCCCGTTCTACATCTACTACTCCATGTTTGGTTTCCAACGTATCGGCGATCTGTGCTGGGCGGCGGGTGACCAACAAGCGCGTGGTTTCTTGGTCGGCGGTACCTCAGGCCGCACCACTCTGAACGGTGAAGGTCTGCAGCACGAAGATGGTCACAGCCATATTCAAGCACTGACTATCCCTAACTGTGTGGCTTATGACCCTGCCTACGCTTACGAGCTGGCCGTGATCATGCAAGACGGCGTGCGCCGCATGTATGGTGAGCAGGAGAACGTATTCTACTACCTGACTACCATGAACGAAAACTACCATCAGCCAGCCATGCCAGAAGGCGCTGAAGAAGGGATCCGTAAGGGTATCTACAAGCTGGAAACCGTGGCCGGTGATAAGGCGAAGGTTCAGCTGATGGGTTCTGGCGCTATCCTGCGTCACGTGCGTGAAGCCGCGCAGATCCTGTCTGCCGACTACGGCGTGGGCTCTGACGTGTACAGCGTGACCTCGTTCACCGAAGTGGCACGTGAAGGCCAAGATTGTGACCGTTGGAACATGCTGCATCCAGAAGCGCAGCCGCGCGTACCGTTCGTGACTGCTGTGATGAACGATGCACCAGCGATTGCTGCAACTGACTACATGAAGTTGTTTGCTGAGCAGATCCGTGCGTTCGTGCCAGCCAGCAGCTACCGCGTACTGGGTACTGACGGTTTCGGCCGCTCTGACAGCCGCGAAAACCTGCGCCGTCACTTCGAAGTGGATGCCCACTACGTGGTGGTTGCAGCGCTGACTGAACTGGCTAACCGTGGCGAAATCGCCAAGTCAGTGGTCGCCGAGGCTATCGCTAAGTTCGGTATCGATGCCGATAAAGTTAACCCGCTGTACGCATAAGAGGCACCTGTCATGAGTATTGAGATTTTTGTTCCGGATATCGGTGCGGATGAAGTTGAAGTTACCGAAATTCTGGTGAGCGTCGGCGATAAAGTGGAAGCCGAGCAATCCCTGATCACCGTGGAGGGCGATAAGGCCTCCATGGAAGTACCAGCCTCAGCGGGCGGTATTGTGAAAGAAATTAAAGTGCAGGTAGGCAGCAAAGTGTCTACTGGCTCACTGATTATGGTATTCGCGCAAGAAGGGGCGGCAGCCGCCCCGGTTGCCGCGCAAGCGGCGCCAGCTCCAGCTGCTGCACCGGCGGCGGCAGCACTGAAAGAAGTGTGCGTACCGGATATCGGTAGTGATGAAGTCGAAGTGACTGAAATCATGGTTGCCGTGGGCGACAGCGTGAGCGAAGAGCAATCTCTGCTGACCGTGGAAGGCGATAAAGCGTCCATGGAAGTGCCTGCACCGTTTGCTGGTGTGGTTAAAGAGATCAAAGTGCAAGCGGGTAGCAAAGTCTCTACTGGCTCCCTGATCATGGTGTTTGAAGTGGCCGGTGCCGCTCCAGCACAAGCGGCGGCTCCAGTAGCAGCTGCGGCGCCAGTTGCCGCTCCTGTGGCCAGCGCGGCGAAAGACGTTAACGTGCCGGATATCGGTGGTGACGAAGTGGAAGTCACCGAGATCATGGTTGCGGTCGGCGATAAAGTTGAAGCTGAGCAATCGCTGATCACCGTAGAAGGTGACAAGGCTTCGATGGAAGTGCCTGCACCATTTGCCGGTGTGGTTAAAGAGATCAAAGTTCAAGCGGGTAGCAAAGTGTCTACCGGCTCTCTGATCATGGTGTTTGAAGTGGCCGGTGCGGCTCCTGCTGTAGCAGTAGCTAGCGCGCCAGTCGCCAGTGCAGCACCTGCGCCAGCCGCGGTGAAAGCCGAAGCACCAGCAGCCGCTGCTAAGCCAGCCGCAGCAGCTGAGTTTGCAGAAAACGATGCTTATGCTCATGCAACCCCAGTGGTACGCCGTTTGGCGCGTGAGTTCGGGGTTAACCTGGGCAAAGTGAAAGGGACTGGCCGTAAGGGTCGGATCCTGAAAGAAGACGTACAAGACTACGTGAAAGATGCGCTTAAGCGTCTGGAATCCGGTCAGGCTGCCTCGTCGGCGGCGATGAGTGGTGGCGCGGGTCTGGGTCTGCTGCCATGGCCGAAAGTGGACTTCAGCAAGTTCGGTGAAGTGGAAGAGGTTGAGCTGGGTCGGATCCAGAAGATCTCCGGCGCTAACTTGCACCGTAACTGGGTGATGATCCCGCACGTAACGCAGTGGGACGACGCGGATATCACCGAACTGGAAGCTTTCCGTAAGCAGCAAAATGCTGAACTGGAGCGTGCTAAGGCTGATCTGAAGATCACTCCGCTGGTGTTCATTCTCAAAGCGGTAGGCAAAGCGCTGGAAGTAATGCCACGCTTTAACAGCTCACTGTCAGAAGATGGTCAGAAGCTGACGCTGAAGAAATACATCAACATCGGTGTTGCGGTGGATACGCCAAACGGTCTGGTAGTGCCAGTGGTACGTGATGTGAACAAGAAGAGCATCACCGAGCTGTCACGTGACCTGATGGAGATCTCCAAGAAGGCGCGTGCTGGCAAGCTGACTGCATCTGATATGCAGGGCGGTTGCTTCACTATCTCTAGCCTGGGCGGTATTGGCGGTACAGCCTTCACCCCAATTGTGAATGCGCCGGAAGTGGCCATTCTGGGTGTGTCCAAGTCTGAGATGAAGCCGAAGTGGAACGGCAAAGAGTTCGCACCACGTCTGATGCTGCCTCTGTCACTGTCTTACGATCACCGCGTGATCGATGGCGCTGACGGTGCCCGCTTCATCACATTCCTGAACAACGCGCTGTCTGACATCCGCCGTCTGGTGATGTAAGACAGATCCGGTGCGGTTTCGGCTTAAGCTGTGACCGCACCGACGAATAAGGCACAACGGGTGCAACATTGTTTGCGAGATTTTAACAAGGTTGTAAAATCGTGGCGCGGTGAACCTCCGGTTGTGCGCGCTGTACCCGGTTCAGGAAGAAAAAGATTATAACGAGGTCATGATGAGCAAAGAAATCAAAGCCCAGGTAGTGGTTCTGGGTGCCGGCCCGGCAGGTTATTCCGCAGCATTCCGCTGCGCGGATCTGGGTCTGGACACAGTGATCGTCGAGCGTTATTCCACACTGGGTGGTGTCTGTCTGAACGTGGGTTGTATCCCATCTAAGGCACTGCTGCACGTTGCCAAGGTGATTGAAGAGGCCAAATCACTGGCCGAGCACGGGATCGTGTTTGGTGAGCCAAGCACCGACATCAACAAGATCCGTCTGTGGAAAGAAAAAGTTATTAGCCAACTGACTGGCGGTCTGGCCGGTATGGCGAAGATGCGTAAAGTGCAGGTGGTGAATGGTCTGGGTAAATTTACCGGTCCAAACAGCATTGCCGTGGAAGGCGCGGATGGCGTGACCACCGTGAACTTCGACAATGCCATCATTGCTGCCGGTTCGCGTCCAATTCAGCTGCCATTTATTCCGCACGAAGATCCACGTATTTGGGATTCAACCGATGCGCTGGAGCTGAAAGAAGTGCCTAAGCGCCTGCTGGTGATGGGCGGCGGTATTATCGGTCTGGAAATGGGTACTGTGTACCATGCGCTGGGTTCAGAGATTGACGTGGTCGAGATGTTCGATCAGGTGATCCCAGCTGCCGATAAAGATATCGTGAAAGTGTTCACCAAGAAGATCAGCAAGAAGTTTAACTTGATGCTGGAAACCAAGGTGACTGCGGTGGAAGCCCGTGAAGACGGTATTTACGTCAGCATGGAAGGCAAGAAAGCGCCTGCTGAAGCGCAGCGTTATGATGCCGTGCTGGTAGCCATCGGTCGTGTGCCTAACGGTAAGCAGCTGGATGCTGGTTTGGCAGGCGTTGAAGTGGATGAGCGTGGCTTTATCCGTACCGATAAGCAGATGCGCACCAACGTTCCGCACATTTATGCGATCGGTGACATCGTGGGTCAGCCAATGCTGGCACACAAAGGGGTGCACGAAGGTCACGTAGCGGCCGAAGTGATTGCCGGTAAGAAACATTACTTCGATCCGAAAGTGATCCCATCTATTGCCTATACCGATCCGGAAGTGGCGTGGGTAGGTAAGACTGAGAAAGAGTGTCAGGCCGAAGGTCTGAAGTACGAAACCGCGACCTTCCCATGGGCAGCGTCCGGTCGTGCGATCGCCTCTGACTGCGCTGACGGTATGACTAAGCTGATTTTCGACAAAGAGACGCACCGTATTCTGGGTGGCGCGATTGTCGGTACTAACGGTGGTGAACTGTTGGGTGAAATCGGTCTGGCTATCGAGATGGGTTGTGATGCCGAAGATATCGCGCTGACCATCCACGCGCACCCGACTTTGCATGAATCTGTTGGCCTGGCGGCAGAAGTGTTTGAAGGCTCGATTACCGACCTGCCAAACCCGAAAGCCAAGAAAAAGTAAGCCAACACAAAGTCGATTGGTTATCGGCGGTGCTGAGTGAGCAGTGTTAGTGTGATAGGTATGCTTGGTGTGATTGATGTGCTCGGTGTGGCTAGCTTAGTGTATAAGTGATGCTACATCGGTTGTGATGCGAAAAAAGGAAGGGATCAGGGGGCAGCATAGCCGCCGGTTCAGCAGTTAAGACGCCTGCAAGCAAACTGTACGTAAGAAAGTCGCAAAGCAAGAAATGCACGCCACAAAGAAATAAGCACCAAGCAATGCTCACTGGGTGCCGTGAACATGAGAGCCAATAAAAAGCCGGTCCTGAATTTTCAGGGCCGGCTTTTTTGTGCATGCTGTTATACGCGAAACGCGCTGACCAGCTGCTCCAGTTGTTGTGACAGACTGCGTAAGCCGGCCGCTTGCTCTGACAGCAGTTCGGCTGTTCCGGCATTTTGCTCGGTCAACTGATTGATGCTATCCAAATTCTGGTTGATATCTTGTACTACCGTTGACTGCTCTTCGGTGGCGGCGGCCACTTGCGTGTTCATGTCACTGAGCTGGGCAATACGAGCCGCGATGTCATTTAAGCTGTGCTGCACCTCTTCGGCTGATTGAACACCATGCAAACTGCGCTCATGGCTGCGACTGCTGGCCTGTACCGCGTGCTGGGCTTCTTGTTGCAGTCGGTCGATCATGCTTTGGATCTCGGCGGTCGAATCCGATGTGCGGCTGGCCAGTTTGCGCACCTCTTCGGCCACTACCGCAAAGCCGCGTCCTTGTTCACCGGCGCGCGCCGCTTCAATGGCGGCATTCAGTGCCAGCAAGTTGGTTTGATCGGAAATGCCGCGAATGGTGTCCAAAATGGTGCCGATACTTTCGGTCTGGCCGGCCAAGGTGGTGATCACGCTGCCCATGTTTTGCATGTCGTCGGCCAGATTTTGGATGGTCTGCTTGGTATTGCCGACAATGGTTAAGCCTTGCTCGGAGGCGTGCTCCGCGCCTTGGGTGGCATCGGCCGCCACTGAGGCATTACCGGCAATCTCTTGTACGGTGGCACCCATCTGATTAATGGCGGTGACCACCATCAGGGTTTTATCGCGCTGGGCATGGCTGTCGAGGCGTGAACGCTCCGACTCTTCGGCGACTTTTTCGGCACTGGTACGCAGGGCATTGGCGGTATCGGCCACCGCTTGTAGCGAGTGCTGAATTTTATCGGCAAAACGGTTAAAGCCACGCGCCAGCTGCGCCAGTTCATCTTGGCCTTGCGCCGGTAAGCGACGTTGTAGATCGCCGCTGCCATCGCCCAGCTCGGTGAACAGACGGGCCGATTCACTGAGCGGTTGCAGCAAACGGTGGGTGACCAAGGCGGCAGTCAGCAGCATCACAATGCCGCCGCCAATGCCCCAACTCAGCAGTTGCCATAACAATTGCTGCAGTGAAGCGAACACTTCGGCCTGTGGCACTTCCGCCACCAGATACCAGTTCAGTGCAGGGATCAGGGTACTGACCACCAGTACCGGAACTCCGTTACGACTCGATTCCTGCACGCTGGTGTGCTGTGGGTTAAGCAGCGTAGCGCTGTTGCCCTGATACAGCTGAGTTAGCGGCGTCATATCTTTTACGCTGTTATCCGGATGCAGGCGAACATTACCGCTGCCATCGGTCAGGAATACAAAGCCGCTGTCTTTGATTTTGATGGCGCGCAGACGGGCAATCACGGCATCCAACGGTTGCGCCAGACCAGACATTCCGCGGCCATTGGTTTGTTGGTAGTTGACGAACAGTTTGAGATTGCCGTTGGCCTCGCGATAGATGCTGTTATCCCAAGTGCGGCCGCTATCGCGGTACGGGAAGTACCAACCATCTTGCTGTGGGTTGAGCACGCGCAGGAAACCATCTTGATTCCAGAAGCGATTACTTTGCCGGTCGACAAAGGTGGTGGTGGTCAGGTTGAACTGCTGTTTGACCTGATTGAGCAGGGCAATCAGTTGTGGCTCTTGCTCGGCAGGAAAACCTTGGGCGGCAAAATTGAGTAAGAACGGGTTTTCCGCGATTTGGCGGGTGGCCTGTTTCAGGGTTTCAAATTCGCCGTTTAAGGCATTGCGCTCGCCTTCGAGCAAGGCCGGGAGATATTCGTCTAACTGCTGGTGGCGGATCAAAGCCTCCGCGGAACGATAGCCGAGCGTACCGGCAATCAAGTTGCTCAGTAAAATGAACAGGCTAACGCTGAGGAGAATTTTTTGTCTGAGAGTAAAGCGGCGTAAAAAGGCAGTAATCGACATCATCTATCCGATCCTTGCAAGGCGAGAGGGGCTCAGCCATGCCTATCGGCAAGAGTGGATATGACTGTAGTGGAATGTGATGTAAATTGAATATCCATCACAATCTTGCAGTGATTACACATACAAATGCGGTGAATGTCACTGTTTTGTAAATGGTCATGCGCGATGAAAAGCCCGCGGTCGCAACTATAAAAAAAGCCCCATCGCGAAAAAATCGCAACGGGGCGGTGTCTATTTAGCGAGCGTTATCAGAAGGTATCGACGGTGAGTGTTAACCGCCATAACCTCGATTTACTCTTCGCTGTCACCAGCGCTGGTTAAGGTCACCGGCTCTTGCACTTCAATCAGGTCGACTTTTTGCAGACCGCGTGGCAGCAAGGTGCCTTTACGGCCGCGCTCGGCGCGGAATTTGCTCAAATCATCAGGCTTGATGGTCAGCTTACGTTTACCCACATGCAAAGTCACACTGGCTTGGGCTGAAATCAAGCGCAGATGCAGCAGCAACTCTTCGCGTGCCGCCGCGCGCGCAGATGGAATGGTGACTATCTTGTTGCCTTTACCTTTGGACAGCTGTGGCAGATCCGCAACCGGGAACAGCAGCATGCGCCCTTCCGAGGTGATGGCCATCAGCAGGTCATCATCGCGGGTGACATTCAGTGGCGGCAGCACCTTGGCGTTATCCGGCAGATTGAGCAGTGCCTTACCGGCGCGGTTACGCGCCACCAGATCGGCGAAGGTACAGATGAAACCGTAACCGGCGTCAGAGGCCAGCAGCAGTTTCTGGTTGTCCTCTTCCATCAACACCTGCTCGATGACCGCGCCTGGAGGCGGTGTTAATTTGCCGGTCAGTGGCTCGCCCTGACCACGGGCCGATGGCAAGGTGATCGGATCGAGTGCATAACTGCGTCCGGTGGAGTCGATAAAGACCACCGGCTGGTTGCTCTTACCACGGGCAAACCCGCGGTAGGCATCGCCGGCTTTGTAGCTTAAGCCCGCGGCATCCACATCATGGCCTTTGGCGCAGCGCACCCAGCCCATTTCGGACAACACTACGGTGACTGGCTCGGCTGGGGTCAGGTCACGCTCGGTCAGTGCTTTGGCTTCGCTACGCTCAACCAGCGGTGAGCGACGCGTATCGCCAAAGCTGTCGGCATCGGCCTGCAGCTCTTTTTTCATCAAGGTGTTCAGACGACGCTCGGAGCCCAGCAGGGCTTCCAGTTGCTGACGCTCTTTTTCCAACTCTGCTTGTTCAGCGCGAATACGCACCTCTTCCAGCTTGGCCAAGTGACGCAGTTTCAGCTCTAAAATGGCTTCGGCTTGGGTTTCGGTGATGCCAAAGCGCGCCACCAACACTGCTTTCGGTTCGTCTTGCGTACGGATGATATCGATCACTTCATCGATATTGAGGAACGCAACCAGCAAGCCTTCCAGAATGTGCAAACGCTTGAGCACTTTTTCCAGACGGTGCTGCAGACGGCGACGAATGGTATCGCGACGGAAAGTCAGCCACTCGTTCAAAATAGTGACTAAGCCTTTAACCGCCGGACGGCCATCGAGGCCCAGCATGTTGAGGTTCACCCGGTAGCTCTTTTCCAGATCGGTAGAGGCAAACAGGTGGTTCATCAGCATGTCGACATCGACGCGGCTGGATTTCGGCACGATCACCAAGCGGGTTGGGTTTTCGTGATCCGACTCATCGCGCAGGTCATCGACCATCGGCAGCTTCTTGGCGCGCATTTGCGCGGCGATCTGCTCCAGCACTTTCGCCCCAGAGCACTGGTGTGGCAGGGCGGTGATGATGATTTCGCCGTCCTCTTTTTTCCACAGTGCGCGCATGCGAATCGAGCCACGACCGGTCTGGTAGATTTTTTTGATGTCACTTTGTGGGGTGATGATTTCCGCTTCGGTCGGGTAATCCGGACCTTGGACGTGCGTCATCAGCTCCTCGAGCGTGGCATCCGGCTTATCAATCAGTAATGAGACTGCGCCGACAATTTCGCGCACGTTGTGTGGCGGAATATCGGTGGCCATCCCCACCGCAATACCAGTGGTGCCGTTCAGCAAAATGTGCGGCAGACGGGCAGGCAGCCATTTAGGCTCTGGCAAGGTGCCATCGAAGTTCGGTTGGAAGTCGACTGTGCCTTGGCCAAGTTCGCCGAGCAGCACGTCAGCCATTTTTGACAGGCGTGATTCGGTGTAACGCATGGCGGCGAAGGATTTAGGATCATCCGGCGCCCCCCAGTTGCCCTGACCGTCGATCAGCGGGTAGCGGTAGGAGAACGGCTGCGCCATCAGCACCATGGCTTCATAGCAGGCGCTGTCACCGTGCGGGTGGTATTTACCCAGCACGTCACCCACGGTACGGGCGGATTTTTTGTACTTGGCAGCCGCATTCAGTCCCAGTTCGGACATGGAGTACACAATCCGGCGCTGTACCGGCTTGAGGCCATCGCCGATAAACGGCAAGGCGCGATCCATGATCACGTACATGGAGTAGTTGAGGTAGGCATTTTCGGTAAACACGCGCAGCGACTGGCGTTCGGTGCCGTCGTTGTCATCGCGCTCGATGCCGCCCTGAGTCAAATCTGTCATCGGGTGTTCCTGTGTACGTTAATCAGGCTTCAATGTCCGCCAGATCGCCCTTGCTTTGCAGCCAGTGGCGGCGGTCTTCCGAACGTTTTTTCGCCAGTAGCATGTCCATGATGTCGAGCGTTTGCTGCAGATCATCGATGGTCAGTTGCACCAAGCGGCGGGTGTTCGGATCCATGGTGGTTTCGCGCAGCTGCAGCGGGTTCATCTCACCCAGACCTTTGAAGCGCTGTACGTTGGGTTTACCTTTTTTCTTTTTCAGGCGCTCAAGAATGCCGTTCTTCTCGTCTTCGTCGAGGGCGTAGTGCACTTCTTTGCCCAGATCGATACGAAACAGCGGTGGCATTGCCACATACACGTGTCCTTGCTCGACCAAGGTGCGGAAATGGCGCACGAACAACGCGCACAGCAAAGTGGCGATGTGCAGGCCGTCGGAGTCGGCATCGGCGAGGATACAGACTTTCCCGTAGCGCAGCTGACTTAAATCATCGCTGTCCGGATCGATACCAATCGCCACCGAAATGTCGTGCACTTCTTGCGAGGCTAGCACTTCGTCGGAGGAGACTTCCCAGGTATTGAGGATCTTACCGCGCAGCGGCATCACCGCCTGAAACTCGCGATCGCGCGCCTGTTTGGTTGAGCCGCCCGCGGAGTCACCCTCGACCAAAAAGAGTTCGGTCTTACTCAAATCTTGTGACGAGCAGTCGGCCAGTTTACCGGGTAGCGCTGGGCCGGAGGTGAGCTTTTTACGCACCACTTTCTTGGCTGCGCGCATCCGGCGCTGGGCGCTGTTAATCGCCAGCTCGGCCAGTTGCTCGGCATATTGCACGTTCTGGTTCAGCCACAGGCTAAATGCATCTTTAACCACCCCAGAGACAAAGGCCGCGCTTTGGCGTGACGACAGGCGCTCTTTGGTTTGGCCGGCAAACTGCGGATCTTGCATTTTCAGTGACAAGACATAGGCGCAGCGATCCCAGATATCTTCAGGGGACAGCTTCACGCCGCGCGGCAGCAAGTTACGGAATTCGCAAAACTCACGCATCGCATCCAGCAGACCTTGGCGCAGGCCGTTAACGTGGGTGCCGCCTTGGGCGGTGGGGATCAAGTTAACGTAACTTTCGCCAATTAGCTCGCCGCCTTCAGGCAGCCAGACTACCGCCCAATCGGCGGCTTCGGTATCGGTCGACACCGCACCGGTAAACGGCGCTTCGGGTAGGGTGACAAACTCTTTGACCGCATCAATCAGGTAGTCATTCAGGCCGTCTTGATACAGCCAGCGCTGTTCGGTGTTGTTGACCTTATCGGTAAAGACGATTTCCAGCCCCGGACAGAGCACGGCTTTGGCTTTCAGCAGGTGGGTCAGGCGGCTGACCGAGAACTTGGCCGAATCAAAATAGCTGGCAGTCGGCCAGAAGTGCACGCTCGTACCACTGGTACGGCGGCCACAGGTGCCGATCACGGTCAGATCTTGGATTTTTTCGCCGTCCGCAAAGACGATCGAATAGATCTGGCCATCGCGCTTAACGGTAACTTCAACCCGGCTCGACAAGGCGTTGACCACAGAGATCCCCACCCCGTGCAGACCGCCGGAGAACTGGTAGTTTTTGTTGGAGAATTTCCCGCCGGCGTGCAGGCGACATAGGATCAATTCGACCCCTGAGACACCTTCTTCCGGGTGGATATCCACCGGCATACCGCGACCGTTATCAATGACTTCAAGTGACTGATCGGCGTGCAAAATGACATCGATACGGGTGGCATGCCCGGCCAGCGCTTCATCCACGCTGTTGTCGATCACTTCCTGCCCGAGGTGGTTCGGACGCGTCGTATCGGTGTACATACCGGGCCGGCGACGCACCGGCTCAAGGCCACTGAGAACTTCAATGGCATCGGCGTTATAACTGGACTGGGTCATGGTATGTATATATTTACAGGTATTTGGGCATTATGGTCGTCAGGCGGCCATAAAAAGTCAAGGCGTGGTTAGCCCGAGAAAGGCAATTATGGCAGCAAAATGGCGTGAAAAACCAGTAAAGGCGTGATTGCCACCTGGCTCTACGGTTGCGCGGCTGTGCGCGAAGTAATCGACCGCTTGCCGGTAATCCAGCACTTCATCGCCAGTTTGCTGTAACAGCCAGAGTAATTGTGGCTGTGCTAGGGTCGGAAGGTGCAAATCCAGCAGCTGCTGCATGTGCTCCGGCCCCAGAATGTAGTCTTCGCCGGTGTACGGGTTGTGGTTCGGGCCGAGAAAGTTTTGTAATAGCTCAAATGGGCGTACCGCAGGGTTAATCACGACCCCACGCAGGCCATAGCGCTGCGACAAGTAAGTGACGTAATAACCGCCGAGTGACGAGCCAATCAAGGCCGGCGTTTCTCCTGCGGCCTGACAGTCTTCAATCAACGCACATACCTTGGCCATTGCCGCTTGCGGGGCATACGGTAGGGCGGGGATGTGCATCTGTACCTGCGGGTGTGCGTCGGCCAGCCAGTCCCGTAATTCGGTGGCTTTGGCCGAGCCGCTCGAGCCATTAAAGCCGTGTAGGTAAATCAGGGTAGCCATCAGTACCCCTCCGATTCCATATCTGGGCTAAAGCGTTGGTCGGTTAGACGGTGGACTTGCGTTTCTACGCGGCCATCCGGCAACAGATCCAGATAACGCCAGCCCGGTGTGAGCTGATCGAGGGTAAAATTGGTGCAGTGTGCCTTGAACTGAATGCAGGTGGACGGCGTTGCCAGCAAGCGGCGACCATTCCAGTTCAGATCCATCTCTTGGTGGATGTGACCACACAACACCACTTTGGCCTGAGGACGGCTGCTGAGCACTTCATCCAGCACATGACTGTTGCGCAGGCTGTGCTGATCCAACCACGTACAACCCGAAGGCAGTGGATGGTGGTGCAGCAAAATGGCCGCATGCCGCTTTGGATGCGCATCAAGGCGTGCAGCCAGCCAGTTCAGCTGGTAATCACTCAGCTCGCCATGGGGAACTCCCAGCACCTGACTGTCGAGCAGAATCAGCTGCCAGTGATCGCCAAGCAGCACCTGTTTGGAAGGCTGGATCCCTTTACCGCGCAGGCCATCGACCATTGCTGGCTGAAAATCGTGGTTACCGGGCAGCCAGACGCACGGACTGTCCAGACGGCTGATGCCATCGGCAAAGCGGTCATAGGCTTCCAGCGAATGGTCTTGCGCCAAATCGCCAGTTGCGACTATCAGATCGACCGGTTGCTGTTCGGCAATTTGCTGCTCGGCAACAATGGCATCCAGTACCGCATGGTAGCTTTGCAGGGTGTTAATCCCCAGCAGGGCTCCCTCTTCGTCGGCAAACAGATGCGTATCTGTGATTTGCAAGAGTCGAACCCGCTCAGTTGCAACCGGCGGTTGAAACAGGCTTTCCAAGTGCTTTCCTTCGTATTGTGGGTGTTGTAGTCACTTATTTATGCGGTGCCTGATCTATTCGGCGTCTGATGCGCCTTGGATGCTGGACGTTACTGGCCGAGCATCGGGATACGCATAGGCAATAGGCACCGTGAATGGTGATATGCAGTTTATCTGATAATTTGAATTATTTCGGTGCATTTTATGGATCAGTGATGGATCCCCAAATGAAATTATCAGAATTGCTGCACGGCACACATTTCTTCTTTGTCATGTTTTCGGCGCTGCGTTTTGCCGCTTTGTGCGCTGCTAGCTGGGGTTACTTCACGTTTAACCAGCGTTTTCGTAGTGCATCACCATGCAACGCCAGCCATTGCAGAGCGATAATGGTGGCGGCGTTATCAATGCGTCCACGCTCCATCAGCATCATGGCCGTTTGGCGGTCAACCACGTGCACTTTGATATCTTCGTGCTCGTCAGCCAGCCCATGCAGCGTGCCGGATTCGGGCGCCACTACTTCGCCGACAAACAACGATAAGCGCTCACTGCTACCACCGGGGCTGGCCAGATAGCTGAGCATCGGCTCGCAGCGTTGTACGGTCAGTCCAGCCTCTTCTTGCGCTTCACGGCGCACCACTTGCTCCGGGCTTTCCCCCGGATCGATAATCCCTGCCACTAATTCCAGTAGCCACGGGCTAGCGCTGGTTTCCAGCGCGGCAATCCGCAACTGTTCGACCAACACGATTTTATCTTGTTTCGGGTCATACGCTAATAAGGCGGCAGCATGTCCGCGTTCAAAAATTTCTCGGCTCACTTCACCGCTCATCCCTCCAGCAAATAAGCGATGGCGAAAACGGTAACGGGTGAGGCGAAAAAAACCGTTATACAGCGGTTGCTTGTCCACCATCTGAATGTCAGCTTCGGTAAAGTCAGTTGGCAGCAAGTCAGACGGGGTGTTACGCTTCAAAGATACCATGGTCAAAAATTGTCCTTAAACACTGCAGCTATGTCGTACGGTTAAAGTAACGTACTGAAACTAAAGGGATGCGTGGATGGTTTTCCTTTTTTTTTCGCTAAATCTTTAATCAATATGGCACGGAAAACCTATTCCTCGGCAGAGACTTTGATACACTAGTGCGCAGTTTGACGGTTACTGATCATACAACAATGCGTCAGAGAAAATTATTGGAACAAGGAATAGCTATGAAGAAGATTCTGCCCATCCTGATCGGATTGAGCATCGGTAGTATCAGCATGTCAAGTTATGCAGATTCCTTACTGGATATCTACCAGCAAGCCAAAACGAATGATCCGGTGCTGCGTAAAGCAGCGGCAGACCGTGATGGCGTGGTCGAGCAGATTAATCAGGCGCGTGCCAGTCTGTTACCACAATTGAATGCTACCGGTACTGCTGATTACAGCCGCAGCAATTTCAACACGGTGAATGAGCAGAATCAGACCGCCGCTAAATTGAACCTGACTCAGTCTTTATATGACCGCGCCAACTGGGTACGTCTGACTCAGTCTGAGAAACGTGCTAGCCAAGCCGAAGTGAATTACTCTGCAGCACAGCAGAATCTGATTTTACGTGTGGCGAATGCCTATTTCGGTGTGCTGCGTGCGCAGGATAACCTGACCGTAATTCTGGCCGAGAAAAAAGCCGTATTCCGCCAGTTAGAGCAGACTAAACAGCGTTTCGACGTGGGTTTGGTGGCGATCACTGACGTGCAAGATGCTCAGGCGCAGTACGACCAAGTGCGTGCGAGCCAGATCACCGCGCAAAACGATCTGGACAACAGTCTGGAAAACCTGCGTGAAATCACCGGTAACCTGCCAAGCCAGATCAACATTCTGGATACCAAGCAGTTCAGCACCGATATGCCGCTGAAAATTGATCAGCTGATGAAAGAAGCCGATGCCAAGAACTTGAACTTGATGTCTGCCCGTTTGGGTCAAGAGCTGTCACGTGAAGGTGTGCGTTTGGCTTCCTCCGGTCACCTGCCGACCTTAGGATTGCAAGGCTCCGTGGGCGTGTCTGATACCAACGTGACATCAGGCCCAACGCCATCCACCAACGGTGATTCGACCTCCGTGGGCGTGGTGCTGTCTATCCCTATCTACAGCGGTGGCCGCACCAGCTCTGAAGTACGTCAGGCCGAATACGGCTTTATCAGCTCGAGCGAAGCGCTGGAGCAAGCGTACCGTGAGATCCAGAAAAACGTTCGTGCAGCGCACAACAACATTGTGGCGTCCATCAGCTCCATTAAAGCGAACGAGCAAGCCGTGGTCTCTGCCAAGAGCGCCTTGGATGCCACCGAAGCGGGCTATGAAGTGGGTACCCGTACCATCGTTGACGTGTTGAACAGCACCCGTAGCCTGTATAACACCAACCGTCAGCTGGCGAATGCCCGTTACGATTACCTGATTAACACCCTGAATCTGCAGGGCGCGGTCGGTGTGTTGAATGAAAACAACATTCTGGTACTGAACAAAGTACTGAACACGCCATCGCCAATTATCCCAGAAGAGTCTATCCAGTAAGTGAGCGTTAACCGGCGTGTTTACAGGCCGGTGTACTGACGTTAACCGGATACTTCTCGGTACATTCTCGGTAAATGAGTGCCAGTCTGTTATTGCTAGCAGGCTGGCATTTTTTATTGGCATTTTTCGTTGGGGGTGGATGATTTTTATACAGTGTGGTTATGCTTGCGCCAAGTTATGGTATAGCTAAGTGATGCTAGTGCTCGGCCGTCATGCTAGTGTCGTCGGTGACCTGCGGCGTGTTACGGCTTTGAACGAACCGTTAATGGCACTTTATCTCTCTCGCATCTCTAGGTGAGCGCTTTGCTGGGTTTTTACTGCGCTGATGAGAGGCGAAGCGGTACCCACTTTTAGATTGGAAACGGATTTTCTCATGTTACAAGCGTTAAGGCGTGTTACCGGTTTTGTGGTGGTGCTGGGGCTGCTGTGGGTGTGGTCGGCACCTTTATTGGCTCGGGAAACCATTGGCGTGGTGTTATCCGGCGGCGGGGCTCGCGGCGCGGCGCATATTGGCGTACTGCGTGAGCTAGAGCGGCTGCAGATCCCCATCGATTACATTGCCGGTACCAGCTTTGGCGCTTATATCGCTGGACTCTATGCCATGGGCATGAGCGCGGATGAAATTGAAGTGCTGGTGCAGCGCATTGACTGGCGGCAAGGCTTTGTCGATAAGGTGGATCGCTCGGAGCGCCCGATTCGTAGCAAGCAGCGCGAGGATGTGTTTCAGCTGCGGCCAAATATCGGTTTTGATGGGCTGACCCTAAAATCGCCTAAAGGCTTGGTGCAAGGCCAGTCGATGGCGGTTTTGCTGCGCGATTCGGTAAAAAATCTTCCCGTGATCAATGACTTTGACCGCTTACCCATCCCGTATCGCGCGGTGGCGACCGATATCGAGTCGGTGACCGAAGTGGTGATGGCGCACGGTCACCTGCCGACCGTGATGCAAGCCAGTATGTCGGTGCCGGGAGCATTGCCACCGGTGCGCTATGAAGGGCATCTGCTGGTGGATGGCGGGGTGGTCAATAACCTGCCGGTCAGCGTGGCACGGGCGATGGGCGCCGATGTGGTGATTGCCGTTGATATCGGTGCCGATTTGGCAAAAGCCGATCAGCTGGATAACGCCTTGTCGATCATGAACCAGCTGTCGACCTTTATGGTGCGCAAGAATACCGCCGAGCAGGCAGCGCTGCTGGGTAAACGCGATGTGTTGCTGCGCCCGAATGTCAGTGATATGTCGATGGCAGCCTTCGATCGCATGCCGGAGATTATTGCGCGCGGTGAGAATTCCGCGCGCGGCGCCGAGCGCGATCTGGCCCGTTACAGTGCTAGCCCGGAAGTGTACGCCGCGTACCAGAAACGCAAGCAGGCGCTGCGAAAACACCTGACGTATCTGCAATCGGGTACCAAGATTGATGATATCGTCATCGTCAACCAAAGCCGTTTTGATGAACACCTGATCCGCAGCAAACTGGCTTTAACCCCAGGCATGAGCCTAAGCGATGCCGAGATGGAAGCGCGGGTGCGGCGTCTGCATGCGCTGGGGAATTTTGAACGGGTGGATTACCAGCTGGAAAAACGCGGGGTGCGTCAGGTGCTGGTGGTGAAGGTGCGCGAGAAAACGTGGGGGCCGAACTACTTAGATTTTCGTTTTGCCTTGGAAGACACCCTGTCGGGCAATACCAGTATTCAGCTAGGCGGCGGAGCCACCTTTACTGGCCTGAGCCGTTATGGTGCGGAAGCGCGCTTGGAAGGGGTACTCGGTTCAGATAAGTGGTTCAAGGCTGAACTGTATGCGCCTATCGTGCCGAATCAGCGCTATTTCACCTATTGGCGCGCGCAAGTCGACCGCTTTGATCGCAATCTCTATTTTGCCTCTGACAGCAACAATGTACTGGTGAACCGTTATGCGGTGAACTGGGGCGAAGTGGCGTTCGGCTGGCAGCCATTACCGTGGCAGCAGACGCTGCTGGGGATGCGTTATGTTGATGGCAAGATCACCCCGCAAATCTTCAAGCAAGCGGGATTGGAAGGGCAAAACGTCGGTCCGTATCTGGGTGTGAACTACGATACCTTGGATAACATCGCCTTCCCGCGCAGTGGAGTGAAGATGGACTTGGATCTGGCCTACCTGCAATCACGTTTGCATACCCAAGGGGGCGATGAGACCTTCTATTCACGCACCGCGTTTACCGACGTCAATATGGATCTGGTGACTGCCACCGGCTGGGGACGACATGCCTTGATCGGCAAGTTCTCAGGTGGCGCGTTGATCTCCGACGATCCGTTAGCCGGTTTGTTGCGACCAAAAGACATGGGCGGCTTCTTGCGCTTATCCGGCTTTGAACACAATCAGCTCTCTGGCCAATACGCCACATTTGGCGCGCTGATTTATCAGTATCGCTGGCGTGATAACGATTTTGGTCTGTTCCGTGCGCCGCTCTACTTTGGTATGTCGGTGGAGCATGGTCGGGTGTGGGATAAGTCCAGCTCGCTGTTTGATCGCGCCTATCAGGAGCCGGTGTGGGCCAGTAGCGTGTTCACCGGGATCGACTCCCCGATTGGGCCGATTTATTTTGCCTATGGGCAAGCCGAAGGCGGACACCATGCGGTCTATTTCACGATTGGTCGCTCATTGTAAGTCTCACTGAGGTTGCGGTTTTACCGGCAAACGTGAGCTGAAAGGAGGCAATCGGCTATGCCGTTATCGAACACAACAACTGTGTAACATTTGTTTTAAGTTCAGGCGGAATTCTGCTAGTCTGAGGCTCCGAGAAGGGACTTTCTGTAACCCAAAAAGTGATACGCGAACAGACAAGGACAGGGGCGTCGGCAATCCGGCAAGCTCCGACAATCAGGACATACAAAGAAGAGGAATTCGTCGTGCTAGAAGCGTACCGTCAACACGTAGCTGAGCGCGCTGCCGAAGGTGTGGTAGCCAAACCCCTGGATGCCGCACAGGCTGCGGCTTTGGTCGAATTGCTGAAAGCCCCGCCAGTGGGTGAGGAAGCATTTTTGCTTGATCTGCTGGCCAATCGTATTCCGCCGGGTGTGGATGAAGCGGCCTATGTGAAGGCCGGTTTTCTGGCGGCAGTGGCGCGTGGTGAAGCGCATTCCCCGATTGTCAGCGCAGAATATGCCACGGAACTGCTGGGTACCATGCAAGGTGGTTACAACATCCAGCCATTGATTGATCTGCTCGATGATGCGCGTTTGGCGCCGATTGCGGCCAAAGCGCTGTCGCAAACCCTGCTGATGTTCGACAGCTTCTATGACGTGGAAGACAAAGCCAAAGCCGGCAATGATTTCGCGCGTCAGGTGATCCGTTCATGGGCTGAAGCTGAGTGGTATCTGTCACGCCCAGCGGTGGCCGACAAGATGACCGTTACCGTATTTAAAGTCAGCGGTGAAACCAATACCGATGATTTATCCCCTGCGCCTGATGCATGGTCGCGCCCGGATATCCCTTTGCACGCCTTGGCGATGCTGAAAAACCCACGTGATGGAATTGATCCCGATCAGCCCGGCAGCATAGGCCCTATTAAGCAGCTGGACGCGTTAAAACAAAAAGGTTTCCCACTGGCCTATGTGGGCGATGTGGTCGGTACCGGCTCTTCACGTAAATCGGCTACCAACTCTGTGCTGTGGTTCATGGGTGACGATATTCCGTTTGTACCGAACAAGCGTGGCGGCGGTGTGGTGCTGGGCAGCAAAATTGCCCCGATTTTCTTTAACACCATGGAAGATGCGGGCGCACTGCCGATCGAAGTGGATGTGAGCTTGCTCAAGATGGGCGATGTGATCGACATTTTCCCGTATTTGGGTGAGATCCGCCGTCACGACAGTGGCGAGCTGGTGGCGCGCTTTAGCCTGAAAACTGATGTGCTGTTGGATGAAGTGCGTGCCGGTGGCCGTATTCCGCTGATTATCGGCCGTGGCCTGACCGCCAAAGCCCGCGAATCGCTAGGTCTGCCAGCCAGTGACGTGTTTAAAATCCCAGCGGCGGCACCGGATACTGGTAAAGGTTATACGCTGGCGCAAAAGATGGTGGGTAAAGCCTGTGGCGTAGCGGGCGTGCGTCCGGGGACCTATTGTGAGCCGAAGATGACCTCGGTGGGTTCACAAGATACCACCGGCCCGATGACCCGCGATGAGCTGAAAGACTTGGCTTGCTTGGGCTTTTCCGCTGATCTGACCATGCAGTCATTCTGTCATACCGCCGCCTATCCAAAGCCGGTGGATGTGCAAACGCACCATACGCTGCCTGATTTCATCATGAACCGGGGCGGTGTGGCGCTGCGTCCTGGCGATGGCGTGATTCACTCTTGGCTGAATCGCATGTTGCTGCCGGATACCGTGGGGACTGGCGGTGACTCGCACACCCGCTTCCCTATTGGTATTTCTTTCCCTGCCGGCTCTGGTCTGGTGGCGTTTGCCGCGGCCACCGGTGTGATGCCGCTGGATATGCCTGAATCAGTACTGGTGCGTTTTAGCGGTGAGATGCAACCGGGGATCACCTTGCGCGATCTGGTGCATGCCATCCCGTACTATGCCATTCAGCAAGGTCTGCTGACGGTGGAGAAACAGGGCAAGAAGAACATCTTCTCTGGCCGGATTTTGGAGATCGAAGGGCTGTCGCAGCTGAAAGTGGAGCAAGCCTTTGAGCTGGCTGATGCCTCTGCCGAGCGCTCTGCCGCCGGTTGTACCATCAAGCTGGATAAAGAGCCGATCATCGAGTACTTGAACTCCAATATTGTGCTGCTGAAGTGGATGATTGCCGAAGGTTATGGCGATCGTCGTACGCTAGAGCGACGTATTCAGGGGATGGAAGCGTGGTTGGCCGATCCGAAACTGATGTCAGCGGATGCCGATGCGGAGTACAGCGCGGTGATCGACATCGATCTGAACGCGATTCGCGAGCCGATTTTGTGCGCGCCGAACGATCCGGATGATGCGCGTCTGCTGTCGAGCGTGGCCGGTGACAAGATTGATGAGGTGTTCATCGGCTCGTGCATGACCAACATCGGTCACTTCCGCGCGGCCGGTAAGATGCTGGACAAGTTCAAAGGCCAGATCCCGACCCGTTTGTGGATTGCGCCGCCGACCAAGATGGATGCCGCGCAGCTGACCGAAGAGGGTTACTACGGCGTGTATGGCCGCTCTGGGGCGCGCATTGAGATCCCAGGTTGCTCGCTGTGCATGGGTAACCAAGCGCGTGTGCGTGATGGAGCAACCGTGGTGTCGACTTCAACCCGTAACTTCCCGAACCGTTTGGGGACCGGCGCGAACGTCTACTTGGCCTCTGCCGAGCTGGCAGCGCTGTCTGCGGTACTGGGGCGGATCCCGAGTGTCGATGAGTATCTGGCGGCCATGCGTGAAGTGGATGCGACTGCCGCAGACACCTATCGCTACCTGAACTTTAACCATTTGCCGGAATATACCGCAAAAGCCAATGCGGTGATTTTCCAGACGGCGGTGTAAGTGAGCGGATGCTGCCGTTAGCCAAGCTGAATCTGGATTAATCAGCGTTCACCGAGGTTAATAAGGTTTAAGGTTAATGTAGCCAGTGAATTTAGCGCGTTAATAACGGGAGGCCACAGGGTCTCCCGTTTTTTTATGCTTGGCTTTTTTCGGCGTGTCTTGTTAGGGCGAGTTTTTTCGCTACCGCTTGGCTATCACCGGTTTGGCGATGACGGGTTTTGTGATATCGGGTTTTTTATGAGATGCGTTGGCGCAGCCAGTGGGGCGCGGTAGGATAGTGCATATGACATGAGGTAACGCCGCAACAACCGCGGCAGTAGTAGCAAAGTGCGGAGGCGGTATGGATTATGAATTTCGACGTGATTTGATGGGCGCGGTAAAAGCCGAGTTTTCCATGGGGCACGAAGCGATCGGGCGCTGGTTGAATGATGAAGTGGCCGGTGACCAAGACAAAATAGCCACTGTGCTGGCCGGTATTGACAGCGTGCGTGGTTCGGAGCGGCAATGGCAGTTAGTCGGGCGTGAGTTTACGTTGCTGATGGACGGCGAAGAGGTGATGGTGCGCGCCAATGTGATGAATTTTTCCAGTGACCAGCTGGAAGATGATTTGCAGTACTACGATGAAGAGAGCCTGAGCCTGTGCGGTTTGGAGGATTTCGAGCAAGCGCTGCTGGCCTATCGTCAGTTTTTAACGGAGCGCTAATTAAGCTGGCGCTGCACGCGCCCAGTTTATACCCGTCCTACTTGAAGCTGCAGCGGTGTTGGCTACGTTCGTTCACCCCAATCACATAGTTTGCCTATGTTCATGGGGATTCACTCACTTGCCGCCTACCAGCAACTTCAAGTCGTTTGGGTATAGCCGAACGAGATATGTGATGCCGCAAAGGTGAACGGAATTGACCGTTTTCCCTTGCGGCTTTTTTCGGCCTCAATAGGCTGTCTTCTGTCTTCTGTCTTCTGTCTTCTGTCTTCTGTCTTCTGTCTTCTGTCTTCTGTCTTCTGTCTTCTGTCT
>NZ_JRKB01000005.1:0-1032 GCF_000800945.1 Plesiomonas sp. ZOR0011 | reverse complement strand
CAGCAAAAACAGCGGCGCGATAGGTCTAGACATACCAAGTCCTTTTTAATGCAGAAATCCTAATGCGCACTATCTAACGAACTAAGAAAAACAGCACGGAACATTGTGTAACCTTTGGTTAACTTGACTGATAGCTCCAAACCGGCACATTTACCATAATCGACATTTTCCGCACCGCCTGAGACGCGCTCAGCGCGTTTTAGGCGGCCAAGCCACAGAACCGCACCTCTTTACCCCTCAAAACCCCGCAAAACGCTGCTGATGGATTCTGAGGCCGTGAATAGCCATGCATCACCCTGAATGCGGTAGGATCTGAGCCAAGATCCACGACCAAACAGGCAAAACCCATGAACAAGCAACAAAAAACAGCCCTGAACATGGCCAAATTCATTCGCGGACAAACCCTGCTACTACTGGAAAAACTCAACGAGCTAGATCTGGACGAGCAAGCCGATCAGTGTGAAAAGCTGCATGAGGATAGCGAGGCGTTATACCAATCGCTCATAGCCGAGTTCGGCGAAGAAGAATAAGGCGATGAACGGGTACGCAAATCTTTTGCGTACCCGTGAAGTGCCCGCGGGGTATCGGGGCGCAGCCCTGACAGGGTCGTTTTGGAGTGCCGTCACGGGGTGGCGGTTCAACAAAACATATCCTGTCCCACAGTTGGTATAATTTTGTGTTCACGGCGAAAGCTCACCGGCTTCGACCAAGTGAAACTACCCGCTTGGCGCTCGGCTTCACGCTCTAATCGTTTTTTTTCCGCATAACGTGCCGATTCAATTTGCGCTCGTGCTCGATTGACCACGATGTATCGATTAGGTCGATTGAGTTTTTGCCCTGCCACTCGTTCAGCTTCTGCGAGCGCATCATCAATAAATTTCTTCTCTGCTGGCGTGAGATCAGCAAGCCGTTTCATAAAGCCTCGTAACGAACACAAAGACAGACACCGAAACGTAAAATACCTATGTTCATGCGATTAGTCGAAAACGCGGCAGGATCGTGATGGGGGTAAAGGGGGCGTTAGCGCCCCTT